>PCSG01000069.1:0-3347 GCA_002772195.1 Desulfobacterales bacterium CG23_combo_of_CG06-09_8_20_14_all_51_8
GATCCCGGGCCTTGTTGAGATAATAGTCCAGGTTGTAGACTTCTCCGCCCATGCGGGGTTCGGTGAGAGAATAGCAGATGCATCCCTGAAAATGCTTGCCGCAGTCCTTAATGGCCGCCACCACGGTTTCGAAATTCCGGAAATCGTTTAATGCATCAAAGGTCCGGAAAACATCCATGCCGTTTTCCGCTGCTTTTTCCACAAATGCCTTGGCCACGTCATCGGCATAATTGCGGTATCCCACGATATTCTGACCCCGCAGGAGCATGCAAAAAGGCGTTTTCTTAAAGTAACGCTTTAAAGTCCGCAAGCGCTGCCAGGGGTCTTCATTTAAAAACCGGTGCATGGTGTCAAACGTGGCCCCGCCCCAGACTTCCACGGCCCAGAAGCCGATTTCATCCATCATGGCCGCCACGGGAATCATATCCTCGGTGCGGCCCCGGGTGGCGAAAAGGGACTGATGGCCGTCCCGCAAGGTCAGATCCTGAATTTTCAAAGGATTTTTCGCCTTGGGACGGTTATCATAATCCTTGATCGGCTGCATTTTCACTTTAAAATGATCGCTCATGGAAATCTCCTCGTTCATTCGCATGGCATATAAAATTCTGTCTGAATGACACGTTTAAATTTTTAATTTTTTTCACACCCACAGGGACTTGGCCCCACCCAACTTCAGAATTTTGACCTTGGCCCGTGAAATGCTTTCATCTGCATCATGACGCGCATCTGCATCTGCTGGTGCCGTCCACTCATGCCCCACGAGTTCAAGGCTGGGGGTTCAGGCGCTTTTGCTTCCGGTTCCGCCGCCTGAAAACCGGCGGCCTGGGCCATGGCTGTTTCTCCGGTCTGAATATAATGGGCGACCGCCGCGATGATGGCGATTCGCTTTTTTTTATCCGTCATGCCGTCCTCAGATTTTTTTCGAAGCTTATGGAAGTCATTTAAAAAAAATTACGCCGGAATATTGCCATGTTTTTTCGGCGGCAGGGTCTGGCGCTTGCCCGCCATGATTTCCAGCGCTTCAATCAGCCGCATCCGCGTCTGGCTGGGGACAATCACATCGTCAATATATCCCCGGATGGCCGCGCAGTAGGGGTTTGAAAACAGATTGCGGTATTCATCAATTTTTTCCTGGCGTTTGGCCTTGGGATCGACAGCGTCATTGATTTCTTTGCGGTGAATGATATTGGTGGCGCCTTCGGCTCCCATGACCGCGATTTCAGCGGTTGGCCATGCAAAGGCGAAATCCGCCCCCAGATGTTTCGAAGACATGGCGATATATGCGCCGCCGTAGTCTTTACGGACAATCACAAGGAGTTTAGGGACCGTGGCTTCTGAATAACACCACAAGAGCTTGGCCCCGTGCCGGATGATGCCCCCCCATTCCTGATGGGAGCCCGGCATGAACCCCGGCACATCCGAAAAGGTGAGGAGCGGGATGTTGAAAGCGTCACAAAACCGGATAAACCGCGTAGCCTTGTCCGATGCGTCAATATCCAGACATCCGGCCAAGATTTTGGGCTGATTGGCGATGATGCCCACGGAACGTCCGTTCAAGCGGGCAAAACAGACAATGATATTTTGCGCGAAGTGGGCATGGGGTTCAAAAAAATCGCCGTTGTCCACAATAAGACGGATAATCTCCTTCATATCATAGGACTGGCTGGGGTCATCCGGGATAATGGCGTCGAGTTCCGGGGCCAGCCGTTTGGGATCATCACCGGCGGCTATCACCGGCGGGTCCTCCATGTTGTTGGATGGCAGAAACGACAGGAGGCGTTTGATATGATGGATGGCATCCTGGTCGGATTCACAGGCAAAATGGGCGACCCCGCTTTTTTCGTTGTGGGTCATGGCGCCGCCCAGATCTTCAAAGCTGATGACCTCTCCGGTAACGGATTTGATGACTTCCGGTCCGGTGATGAACATATGGCTGGTGTTTTTCACCATGAAAATCCAGTCGGTCATGGCCGGAGAATACACGGCCCCGCCGGCGGTAGGTCCCATGATGGCGGAAATCTGGGGAATCACCCCGGAACACTGGGAATTGCGGTAAAAAATTTCTCCGTACCCGCACAGGGCATCCACCCCTTCCTGAATGCGGGCCCCGCCGGAGTCGTTCATGCCCACCACCGGTGCGCCGGCCTTGTGGGCCATATCCATGATCTTGCAGATTTTTCGGGAGTGCATTTCCCCAAGGGACCCGGCCCGGGACGTAAAATCCTGGGCATAGGCGAACACGGGGCGGCCATTGACAAGGCCATAACCCGTGACCACGCCGTCGGACGAAATTTCAACATTTTCCATGCCGAAATTCACACAGCGGTGCTTGACAAACATATCCACTTCGCGAAACGTCCCGGCGTCAAAAAGCGCATCCAGGCGCTCCCGGGCGGTGAGTTTGCCTTTTGACCTGTGCGCCGCTACCTTCTTCTCGCCGCCCTGTCGCAGAATCGTTTCTCTGAGCCCTTGCAGCTCGTTGATTTTATCCGTCACACGGCCCATATTTTCATCCTTTCATGTCAACGCTTCGATAAATCACTCTTTTTTATGCGAGACCAAACAGGAAATCAACTAAACAATTCATTCTTGTTTAGCTGTAATAATGTTTTTACCGCCGCAGGGGGGGTTGTAATTCCTTTTTCAACAGTCCGGATCATTTCGGGCAATAATTTTTTGACCTCCGGCCGTTGATAGAACCAGTCTTTTAAACCCTCTTCTATTAATGCCCACATCCAGTCCAGGGCCTGTTTTTTTCGCTTCGCATCCAGAGCCCCGGAACTGACGAGTCGTTCATGATGCGTCCATACGGTTTCCCACACTTCGGAAATTCCGGTCGTCTCAAGGGCGCTGCAGGTGAGTACCACAGGCGCCCAGTCCGGCGTTGTCCGGGGAAACAGATGCATGACGTCCGCATACATTTTGCTGGTCTGGACGGCTTTTCCCAGGTTGTCCCCATCGGCCTTATTGACCACAATGGCGTCCACCAGTTCCAGAATGCCCCGCTTGATCCCCTGAAGCTCATCTCCGGCCCCGGCAAGGGTCAGGAGCAGAAAAAAATCCACCATGGACGCAACGCTGACCTCCGACTGGCCCACCCCTACGGTTTCCACCAGGATGACATCATATCCGGTGGCTTCACACGCCAGCATGGATTCCAAGGTTTTTCGGGACACGCCGCCCAGGGTTCCGCCGGACGGGGACGGCCGAATAAACGCAGCGGCATGGGCAGCCAGCTTTTCCATGCGGGTCTTGTCCCCCATGATGCTGCCATGGCTGCTGGCGCTGCTGGGGTCCACCGCCAGAATCGCCAACCGGTGTCCTTTTTCAACCAAATACATGCCCAG
>PCSG01000069.1:3359-3528 GCA_002772195.1 Desulfobacterales bacterium CG23_combo_of_CG06-09_8_20_14_all_51_8
CGTGCTTTTCCCCACACCTGGCACGCCCGTGATCCCCAGCCGCAAGGCATTGCCCGTAAACGGAAGAAGATCATCCAGAACCCTGGCCGTGAGGGCCTGGTGCTCGGGTCTGGAACTTTCAATCAGGGTGATGGTTTTGGCAAGAATCTTGCGATTTCCGGCGCGCACC
>PCSG01000069.1:3559-11590 GCA_002772195.1 Desulfobacterales bacterium CG23_combo_of_CG06-09_8_20_14_all_51_8
AAATCGTAATCCGTCGGCGGGATAATGCCGCCCACCACCACCAGAATATTATCGGCCCCTTCAGCCTTGAGGGCCGCGATTAATTCAGGGACCAGAATTTTATGGCCGGCGGCCAGACTGGAAACCCCCACCACATGCACATCATTTTCAACGGCCATGCGGGCCGCCTCGACGGGCATCTGAAACATGGGGCTGATATCCACATCAAACCCGAAATCCGCGAACGCCGTGGCCACGACCTTGCTGCCACGATCATGCCCGTCCTGGCCCATTTTGGTCACCAGAATCCGGGGCCGGCGGCCGTGTTTTTCGGCAAAGGCATCCGTTCGTTTGCGAAGAGAGGTAATCACCTCTCCATCTTGATATTCCGAGGCGTATACCCCGGAAATACACCGGGTGGTGGCCACATACCGGCCGAAGACTTTTTCCATGGCGTCTGAAATCTCCCCAAGCGTTGCCCGGGCCCGCACAGCCGCGATGGTGACCGCAAGCAGATTGCCGTTCCCTTCCGCGCAGTTTGTGATGGCGGTCAGGGCTTTCTCCACGGCGGCCGCATCGCGGGTTTTCCGGATTTCCTGTAAGCGGGCCACCTGCTGGTCCCGCACTTCCGCCGATATCTCCCGGACGGCCATGGGCGATTCATCTTTCACCTGATATTTGTTGACGCCCACGATCACATCCTTGCCCTGATCAATTCTGGCCTGACGCCGGGCCGCAGACTCTTCGATCCGCATTTTCGGCATCCCGGACACAATGGCTTTGGCCATGCCGCCCAGTTCATTGACTTCATCGATGATTTTCCGGGCCTTTTCAATGATTTCATGGGTCAGGGACTCCACATAATAGGAGCCCCCCAGGGGGTCCACCACCCGAGTGACCTGGGATTCTTCCCCAACGATGATCTGGGTGTTTCGGGCCACCCGGGCGGACAGGTCCGTGGGCAGGCTCACAGCTTCGTCGAACGAGTTGGTATGCAGGGACTGGGTGCCGCCCAGAACCGCGGCCAGACATTCCAGGGTGGTGCGAACGATATTGTTATAGGGGTCCTGCTGGGTCAGGCTCCAGCCTGAAGTCTGGCAATGGGTCCGCAGCATCAGGGACCTGGGATTCTTGGGGTTGAACTGCTTCATCAAATCGGCCCACAGTAATCGCGCGGCCCGCAGCATGGCGATTTCCATAAAAAAATTCATGCCGATGCCGAAGAAAAAAGACAGGCGCGGGGCAAACTCATCAATATCGAGACCGGCGTTTAAAGCGGCTTTTACATACTCAATGCCGTCGGCGATGGTAAAGGCGGTCTGGAGCACCGCGTCCGCTCCAGCTTCCATCATATGGTATCCGCTGATGCTGACCGTATTGAATTTGGGCATGTGTTTCGAGCAGTAACCGATAATGTCGGACACAATGCGCATGGACGGTTCCGGCGGATAAATATAGGTGTTGCGGGTGAGGTATTCCTTGAGAATGTCGTTCTGGATAGTGCCCGTCAGCTTTTCCTGGGCAACGCCCTGCTCTTCCGCCGCCACGATATATCCCGCCAGCACCGGCAGGACCGCGCCGTTCATGGTCATGGATACCGACATTTTATCGAGCGGAATGCCGTCAAACAGGATTTTCATATCCTCGACGGAATCCACAGGTACCCCGGCCTTGCCCACGTCGCCGACGACCCGGGGATGATCCGAATCATAGCCCCGGTGAGTTGGCAGATCAAAGGCCACGGACAGCCCCATCTGTCCGGCAGCGAGATTTCTCCGATAGAATTCATTGGATTCTCTGGCCGTTGAAAATCCGGCATACTGGCGAATGGTCCAGGGCCGGTTCGTAAACATGGTGGCCCGGACTCCTCGCACATAGGGATCAAACCCCGGCAGCACATTGATATAATTGATACCTTTAATGTCTTCGGCGGTATACAGGGGTTTAATGTTAATGCCTTCGGGCGTGGGTTTTGAGAGTGACTCCACCGGCCTGTTCCGTAATTCCTTTGCCGCCAGGTTTCGCCATTTTTCCATGTCCGGATGGACAGTCATCGGTCTTCTCCTTTAATTGTCGGTTTACCGCTGGCACAACTCCACCAGAACGCCGCTGGTGGCGCTGGGATGAAGGAATGCGATTTTCGCGCCGCCGGCCCCGATTCTTGGGGTTTCATCAATCAGACGGACGCCTTTTTTCTTGAGTTCCGCAAGGGCCGTCTCGATGTTTTCCACGCGAAAGGCGATATGCTGGATGCCTTCGCCTTTTTTATCGATGAACCGTGCTACCGGCCCGTCCGGGGCCGTGGTTTCCAAGAGTTCGACTTCGCTTTCGCCCACCGGGAAAAAAGCGGTTTTGACTTTCTGAGCCGCCACGGTTTCATCCCCTTCAAACGCCAGCCCCAGGACATCCGACCAGAAATTTTTGCCGTTTTCAATGCTTTTTACGGCAACGCCGATATGATCGATCTTGAGTATTTTCATCCCGCTCTCCTTTGTATTCCTCACACCGCATCAATTAAAAAGTTAAAATCAAAACCGTTATCTTCTATCTTTAAATCATATTTTCCGGGTAATGCCATGAAACAAAATTTCGCACAGATTGTCGGCCATGGCGTCGTTGTCAATTTTATGATCAAAGATGATGGCCGGCAGGCAGCAATGCTCGATGGCCCCCAGGATCAACTGGCGGATGCTCGATGGCGCAATATCATTGCGGATGTCGCCGCTTTCAATGCCTTCTTCGATGATTTCCATTAAAAGACCAGCGTATTTTCTGACCATCTGATAGGTTTCACTGTCAAAATATCCTGGAAAATTCCGGACTTCGAGCAGTTGTATTTTTGAAAACACCCGGTCGTCATCGTAATAATGGATGGAAGCCCACACAAATTTTTGTATTTTGTTGATGGCCCCGTGAATGCCTTTGAGATCAAACGTGAGATTTGCGACAAATTCCTGGAGATAGTCCGACAACACCGCGTGCAGCAGCCCTCTTTTATCGATGAAATACCGGTATATCAGGGCTTCATTCACATGCGCCATCCGCGATATTTCAGCGGTGGTAATGGAATTGAAGTCCTTGTCCCGGAGCAGCACCTTTAGTGCCTCGGTGATCTTGAGACGGCTGGGAGGCGTGGAAGGTTTTGCCGAAGCCGGTTCAGCGGATAAAATTTTTATATTTTTTTCCATACAATCCGATTTCTCTTTATTATGTAAGTATATATTACTTATACTCCAGGCCATGTCAATATTTTTTTTTATTTTTATTATAACTAATTGATATAAAGTAACTTAATAATTTTTAAAAAAAATAAGGCAAAGTAAGCATCGCTTACTTTGCCTGAAAATAGATCCTGAATACCCCCCGTGCCCGGATAGGTACAACGAAGGATGATAACGACTTAACTGATTTTGCTCTGCGCGCCTCTGCGCGAGATACATTTTTTTCTCCCGCGCAGGGACGCAGAGAGTTTTTTTATATTTTCATATAAAATCATAATGTTATTGGAATTTTCATATAAACTTTGGGGGCCGATGCGGAATCCAAAATCTATTTAATGCAGACTTTCCGCACTTCCATAAGATCCGTATGCCCTTCGAACACCTTTTCAATACCATCCTGCTTGAGGGTGGTCATCCCTTCACTGATGGCCTGGGCCCGGATCTCGCTCATCGTGCGCCGGGTCTGAATCATTTCCTTGATTTTATCGGTTCCCATCAGAAGTTCATGAATGCCCATCCGGCCGCGATATCCGGTGTTGTTGCAGTCATCGCATCCCGCGGCTTTATACAGCGTCAAATCGCTCGTGTAAGGAATATTGCAGTTGGTTTTGAACAACTCCGGATCATATTCCCGCACCAGTTCATCAAATTCGGATTTTGAGGGGTTGTAGGACGTTTTACAATTTTTACAAAGGGTCCGCACCAGGCGCTGGGCCATAATGGCCAGCAGGGCATCGGCGAAATTAAAAGGATCCATTCCCATGTCCAAGAGGCGCGTGATACTTTCCGGAGCGCTGTTGGTGTGCAGGGTGGAAAACACCAGGTGACCGGTCAGAGAAGCTTCAATGCCCATCTGGGTGGTCTCATGGTCGCGCATTTCGCCGATCATGATGACATCCGGGTCAGCGCGCAGAAACGCCCGCATGGCCGTTGCAAAATCAAAACCGATCTTGGGATGGACCTGAACCTGCCGCAGGCCTCTCTGGGTGATTTCCACCGGGTCTTCAGCGGTCCAGATCTTTCTTTCGACTTTGTTGATATAGGACAAGGCCGAATGCAGGGTCGTTGTTTTACCGGAACCGGTCGGGCCGCAAACAAATATCAGCCCATAGGGCTTTTGAATCACGCCGACAAATCTTTCATAATTTGTTTTGGAAAACCCCATTTTTTCCAAGGGAAGGGGTTCCCCGGCTGCGAGGATACGCATAACCACATCTTCCAAGCCGCCCTGGGTCGGAACCGTGGCTACACGGAGCTCAATATCCTTGCCCCCGTATTTTTTAAAGGCGATTTTGCCGTCCTGGGGTTTGCGCCGCTCGGAGATATCCAGCCCCGACATGATTTTGATACGGGAGACAACGGCATTTTTATAGCTGTATGGAATAGTCTGATACAGGGAGCAGGCCCCGTCCACCCGGATGCGCACCTGGGTATTGTTTTTACCCGGATACGGTTCCAGATGAATATCGGAAGCCCCCCGGGCATAGGCGTCCAAAATAATTTTATTGACCAGTTGAACCACGGCGCTGCTTTCTTCCGATACGCCGGCGGTTTCTTCTTCGATCTCCTTTTCCTCGCCCTTCAGCTGCGACAAAATGGCATCAATGGAGGACAACTCTTTTTCATCGGTGGTAAACAGATCGATGATCTTGAGAATGTCATCTTTCAACGCAAACGCCAGTTTGATCTTGCGGCCCTGGAAAAGCGATCTGACTTCGTCCACCCGCTGCATGTCCTCGGGGTTGTCAATGGCGATGACGACTTCATCCTTTTCCGTGCGAATCGGCACCCAGACATTGTTTTTCATGAACCCGACCTTCAGGCCCCGCAGCAGTTCACCGGGGATGGGAAGGTTTTCGTTGAACTGGATTAGTGGAAGGCCATAGTAGCGACTGAGGGCCTCGGCGATATCTTTTTTGGCAATTTTTAAGTCATCCATCAAAATTTTCACGATGGGCCTTTTCTTTTCCCGGGAGTTCGCAATGGCCTGGTTCAGCTCTTTCTGGGTCAGAATATGATTCTGCAGCAGATAATCAAATTTGCTCTTCCGGCTGGTCGCCATTTTTTTCTGTTTGTAAAGAGCGATACCGATGATATTGGCGAGTTCAGTGACATTCTCCTCGTCATTCCGGTCAAAAGGCCCCCCGCCTTTGCGGTTGATCAGCTGGACGGCGCCCAGAACAAACGATTTGAAAACAATGGGGGCGACCATCACCTGCTGGGTGCGGAAACCGGTTTTTTTGTCCCAGGTTTTGTCAAAATTCAACGCTTCGTCTATCTTTGCCAGTTCGGACGCATCATAGACGTTTTTAATATTAATCATTTTCTGATGGGCTGCAGAATACCCGGCGATACTGGCGTTGGATACGGGCACCCGGATTTCGGACACTTCATTGCCGGATTTGAACCGTGACACGAGTTCCCGCTTAATCCCATCCACGTAGTAAATGGTGATGCGGTCGGCATTGACCAGTTTGATGATGTCATCTTGCAAGTCGATCAGAATTTCATCGAGATTCAATGCCGCAAAAATCGCATTGGAAATTTCCTGGAGCCGGGTCCGGTAGGCCACTTCTGATTTTAAATGCTGAATATCCGGAACGCCGTTTGTGCTGGTTGACCGGGATGTTTTGATGCGGGTTGTTTCGGACATGGATTCATCCCAAACAGATTGATAAAATCGCCGAAATTGAAATGATGACAAAAACCCTTGCGCAGGTTAAACAGGCTTCACATAGGCGCTGACTCAATTTTTCGGGGGCCGATGCCGCCTGATTTTTTTAATTCCGCCGCCGACCAGAATCACCGCGATCAGGTAAAAACAGAAACGGAAAAAATACAGTTTGGAGGTGGTCCCCACCGCATCCGCCAGTCTTTCCGAGACCACGGGGACGCGAAAAAAAACGCCGATGCCCATGGCAATCAGCGCAATTCCCCATATCAGCTGGCGTCTGGTTTTGGAATCCATACGGTTGCCTGAAAAAGAAAAATAAGAGGATTCATTTTACGGCGGTCCTCTCTTGTGTTTAAATATCGGATGAATGGATCATTCATACCGTGATTCCGGCAGGGTGTCAACCCGGATTCCAGGGGTTTTACGGAACCCTCAAAACCCATTTGCCGAAAAATGTCCCCGGAGATTGCGACAGCCCTAAGATTCCATCTCATCCAGTTCGGCAAGTTTCAGGTCAAACACCGCACGCCGGGTTTCCAGGGTTTCAGAAAGCGTTTCAAATTCTTCAAAATCCCTGTCAATATCCGCCTGACACGGATGAATTTTCCGGGCCAGATCCGCAATTTGGGAACCGTCGTTTTTTTCCGTGGCCTGTTGCATCAGTTCATGCAGGGTCTTGAGTCGATTTTCATTGGCGTCAATGGCTTTTTCCAGCTCCGCTACTTGTTTTTCAAGGGGCTTGAGGGCGTTGCCGCGTTCTTTGATAATCGCGGACCTCAGCCGCCGGATTTCTTTTTTATTCAGTTTTTCAGGTTTAACGGCATCCGTTTCCCTGTCTCCGGAAAGATCACCGTCCAGATCATCTCCCCAGCCTTCCACTTCCAAAAACCGCTGGTAGTCCCCCTCAAAAATAGACGTCCCGTCATTTTTAAAAACAATCAATCGTTCGGCGATGGCATGGAGAAACATTTCATTATGGGTCACCATGACCACGGCCCCGTCGAATTCATCAATGGCGGCCAGCAGCGCATCGCAGGATTCCATATCAAAATGGTTGGAAGGTTCATCCAGCACCAGCAGGTTGATGGGGCGGCACAGGAGTTTGCCCAGCATCACCCGACTTTTTTCGCCACCGGACAGCACCGCGATTTTTTTTAAAGCCGAGTCCCCTTCAAACAGCATGGCCCCGCAAATATTCCGGGCCTTCTGGCGGTCGATATCCGGGCTGGTGTAGAGCATTTCTTCTTCGATGGTTTTGTCGTCGTCGAGGGTTTTGACATTGGTCTGCTCGAAATATCCCGGGGTGACTTCCGGGTGATAAACGATCTGCCCGGTGTCCGGCGTCAGCACGTCACCGAGCAGCTTCAGCAGGGTCGTTTTGCCGGCGCCGTTGCGTCCGATCACGCAGATCCGGTCCCGGGGGCCGATGGTCAGATTAAAATTCGATATGAGGGGACGTTGCGGATCATATCCGAACCCCAGATTCCGAATGGTGGAAAGAATTTTACCGTTAAACGGTTTATACCGGAATGAAAAATCCAGGGTTTTGAATTTTTCCAGTTTATCCCGGCGGGTTAATTTGCTTAAGGTCTTCACCCGGGATTGGACCAGACCGGCCAGCCGGGCCTTGGCCCGAAACCGGGTGACGAAATCTTCGATCTCTTTCCGGCGCTTATCCTCATTGATGCGCGTTTTTTCATAGATTTCCTCATCCTGGGCGATCTGCAAATAGTACTTTTCCGTATTGCCGGAGATCTTTCGGACTTTTTTCCGATGAATGCCCAGCACATGCGTGACGACGGCGTCCATAAAACCGCGATCATGGGTAATCAGAAAGACTTCCCGGGGCCACTGCCGTAAAAACGACTTGATCCAGCGAATGGATGTGATGTCCAGATAATTGGTCGGTTCGTCGAGGAGCAGCAGGTCGGGTTCGGCGAGCAGTTCCTTGGTCAGGTTCAGACGGACCTGAAACCCGCCGGATAAATCACTGGGGTGACGTTTGAGATCGTCTTCTGAAAACCCCAGGCCGGCGAGAATTTTTTCAACTTTCCAGTACTGGGAGGACACATCTTCCGGCAGACCCCGGATGCCTTCTTCAAAAACCGTTTTTTCCGTAAAATGGATCGTCTGGCGGATATATCCGATGCGGTAATT
>PCSG01000270.1:0-7256 GCA_002772195.1 Desulfobacterales bacterium CG23_combo_of_CG06-09_8_20_14_all_51_8
AATGGCGGCCGAAACTCCGGGGATCGGGATAATACTAATGTTTTCGGAAACCGCCGTGCAAATCAGCCGGTACCCGGGATCAGACACCGTGGGAGTGCCGGCGCTGGACACCAGGGCCACTGAAGAACCGGATTTGAGCAGGTTGATGATTCCCCGGGCGCTTTGCTCTTCATTATGTTCATGATAGGCGATCAGGCGGGACTTAATGTTAAAATGGGAGAGCAGTTTTTTGGTGTGCCGGGTATCTTCTGCGGCGATCAGATCGACTTTCTGAAAGGTTTCAAGGGCTCTGAACGTGATGTCGTTGAGATTGCCGATAGGGGTGGCGACCACGTAGAGGGTCCCGGCCAGAAATTTTTGCACCGACTCATTTATAGGCGAGTTCAAAGGCATTTTTGATAATCTCGATGTCGGTTTTTGTTGCAGCCACTTCATTGACGGTGACCACGTCGAACCGGGCCCGGGAATTGCTCTGATCATTTATTTTAAGATAATGAAGGGCGACCTTGGATATTTTTTCCTGTTTCGCCTTTGTCACGGCGAATTTGGGATGACCGAAGGTAGATGTTCGCCGGGATTTCACCTCGACAAAAACAACCGTATCCTTGTCTTTTGCGATAATATCAATTTCTCCGAAGCAGCAGTGAAAATTTTTACAGATAATCTCGTATCCCTGTTTCTTCAGAAACCGGGCCGCCAGGTCTTCACCGAATTTTCCGAATTTCTGTCTTAAATTCAGCATCGATAACAGGTAAAAAAAGGTGGATTCAATTGAAAAGCGCTACCGGCAATATTCTTTGACGCCCTTAAACGTCCGTCGGTGAATGGGACAGTACCCGTTCCTGCGGATGGCCGCTTTGTGCGACGGGGTGGGATACCCTTTGTTTTTTGAAAATTCAAACTCCGGATAGGCTTCGGCATAGGTGTCCATGATCCGGTCCCGGGTCACCTTGGCCACAATGGATGCGGCGGCAATGGAAATGCTTAAGCTGTCGCCCTTGGGAATCGCCTGCTGGGGAAGGTCTGAAGAAATGGGGAAAATGCCGTCAATGAGGAGAAAATCCGGAACCGCCCGCAACTGATCCACTGCCAGTCGCATGGACCACAGGGATGCCTGCAGAATATTCATCCGATCGATATCCGCCGGAGAAACAATCCCCACGCCCACAGCAATGGCGTGGGAGTGGATTTCATCAAACAGGCGTTCCCTTTTTTTCGGACTGAGCTTCTTGGAATCCCGGATCCCCGAAACCGGCAGGGATTCCGGAAGGATCACGGCGGCGGAAACCACCGGGCCAGCCAAGGGGCCGCGTCCGGCCTCGTCAATCCCGGCCACGGCGGTGTATCCGTTTTTGCGGGCTTCTCGCTCAAAAGCCCACTGGTCATCTTTCATTTAACTCTTCTGGCATTTAACTCTTCTGGCATTTAATTCTTCTGGTCCAGGCGCCGTTCCTTGATTCGGGCGGCTTTCCCTCTCAGATTCCGCAGGTAGTAAATTTTAGCGCGTCTGACCCGGCCGTTGGTGACGACTTCAATCTTGGAGATCGTGGGGGAATGCATGGGGAAAACCCGCTCCACCCCAATGCCGTAAGACACCTTGCGGACGATAAACGATGCGTTGGTGGTACCTTTACGCTTGCTTATCACCACGCCCTCGAAAACCTGAATTCGCTCTTTTTCGCCTTCCCGAATGCGGACATGCACTTTTACCGTATCCCCGGGAATAAACTGCGGAATATCCAGCCGTAATTGTTCTCTTTCGATTTGTTTGATCTTTTCCATGACAATCCTCTGCTTTAATTTATGTTAAACGCAACGCCTGCTGCGTTTGCCGTCTGTTTTCGTTTTCAACTATTTACGCCAATGTATTTCGATCGCCCAGCAATCTGTCCAAAATAATGGCTGCGGCTGCGCGAACCGGAAGGTGGTTGTATCCATTCCGTCCCTTGATGGGCGCAAGGACAAAATCCGCATCCCTGATGAAGTCATCCGTCAACCCCCATGCCGTGCCAAAGGCCAGCAGATAGGTATTTCCCGGATCATCCAGGCGAAGCCGAAAGTCATCAATCTTTAGTGCCGGCTGCTTTTCCTCCGCACAGGTCACCACCAGCCGGACGTTTTTGCCGGTATCGGCCCGGATATCTTCTATGACCTGATCCACGGAGTCCCGGACTTTGATGAGGGTCAGGGCCTCACGCCGGTTGGGGTTATAGGTCCCGCCGGGGCCTGCTGTCCAGTGACTGATGATTTTTTCCACCAGGGCTTTTTGATCGTCCAGCGGTGTTACCACATAAAACGATGAAACGCCATATGTTTTTGCAATTCTGGCGATATCATGCAGATCCAGATTTGTTACCGCGGATGCAATGACCTCGCCGTTTTTATTTTTCACCGGATGATGCAGCAGCGCAATCGCTATCCGGGCCGGAGACAAGTCCTTCAATATAGTCGCACCACTGTTTTAATATCTGTTTCTCCCGGCGGGTCAGCCGTTTGTCCTTTAAAAGGTCCGGACGGTTGGCAAGGGTCCGCGCCAGTGAGGATTGCAGCCGCCAGTCTTCAACCAGGGCGTGATTGCCCGACAAAAGGACTTCGGGCACGTCTTCGCCCGCAAACACCGGCGGACGCGTGTACTGGGCGTATTCCAGCAGGTGATCCGAAAAGGAATCCTTTTCCGCCGAATCCTCCCCGCCCAAGGCTCCTGGCAACAAGCGGGTCACCGCATCGATGAGGATCATGGCCGCCGGTTCCCCGCCGGTCAGCACATAATCGCCGATGGAGATGGCCTCATCGGCGCAGGCGGCAATCCGTTCATCAACGCCTTCATACCGGCCGCAAATAAAAATAAGCCCTTCAAGCGTTGCCAATTCAGCGGCCACCGACTGCGTAAACGGCCTTCCCTGGGGCGACAGGAGAATGGTTCTCCCCGCAGGTATCAGTCTCCTTGCCTCGGCAATGGCCCCGGCCAGGGGTTCTGGTTTCATCACCATGCCGGCCCCGCCCCCATAGGGACGGTCATCTGTTGTCCGGTGCCGGTCTTTGGCAAACTCCCTGACATTTACGGCCCTGACAGTGATAATGCGATCCGCAATGGCCCGACGAATAATTCCATGGGACAAAAAAGAGTCAAAAATCTCCGGAAAAATCGTGACAATGCCGAAATCCATGAACAGCCACCTATTCCATCAGCCCTTCCGGCAGATCGACGCGGATCGTTTTTCCTTCAAGATCCACATCGCAGACGATGGAGGCAGTGACGGGTATAAGGATTTCAGCATCTCCGTGTTTTACGACAAGGACATCATTGCCGCCGGTTTCAAACAGATTTTCAACGCATCCCAGATAAGCCCCGTCTGCCTGAACCACGGACAGCCCGATCAGGTCACACCAGTACCATTTTCCCGGCTCCGGTTCCGGCATTTCCGAGCGCTTCACCAGCAGTTCGGATCCCACCAGGCCTTCCACCGCCGTGCGATCCGACACTTCCTCTAAACCAAGGCGCAGGATGTTCCGGTGCGGCTCGACATCGCTTACCGTCACCGTCTGGATTTCACCGCTGCCGCGTTTGAGCAGGAAAAACCTGCCGGGATTAAAAAGACCCAGGGGCGCGTCAAACGCATCGACCTTCAGATACCCCTTCATTCCGTGAACGCCAACAATTTTTCCGATCAGCACAAGGGGATCGTCTCTATTCATTCGCCTATTCTTCTACTATTTCCAGGACCGTCCTTTTTCTGATCTTTGCAGAAGACGCACTGAGAAGCGTCCGCATTGCCCGGGCCGTGCGGCCCTGTTTACCAATCACCTTTCCCAGATCTTCCTTCGCGACTTTAAGTTCCAGGACGGATGTCTGGTCTCCCACAATTTCGGTAACCTTTACCTCTTCGGGTTTGTCAACAAGCGCTTTTGCAATGTACGTGATCAGATCTTTCATGGTCCGTCTCCTTTTAATAGCTGCCGGGAATTAAGGATTAAGAGGTAAAACACTTAACACTCGAACTGATTAAAAACCTTGCTTTTTTAACAGGCTGTTCACTGTATCCGTCGGAGTCGCGCCCTGGCCGAGCCAGTATTCTACTCTTTCTTTTTTAAGATTCACTTCATTCGGTTCTACCATTGGATTATAGGTGCCGACATTTTCCAGAAATCTCCCGTCACGGGGATACTGGCTGTCCGCAACCACAATGCGATAGAACGGTTTTTTCTTTGCACCATATCGTGCGAGTCTGATTTTTACTACCATGGATTTTGTTGCTCCTTTAAAAAGGCATCATTCCGCGGCCCATTCCGCGCATAAAACCGCCTTTGTTGATCTTCTTCATCATTTTTAGAACTTGTGTGTAATTTTTCAGTAAGTTATTTACTTCCTGTACACTGTTTCCACTGCCATTTGCAATCCTTTTTCTCCGGCTGCCGTTAATAATCCCATGATTCCGGCGTTCGGTCCGGGTCATGGAATTGATAATAGCTTCCACCCGGACCAGTTCCCGGTCGTCCACCTGAAGATTTTTAAACTGCTTGCTCTTGCTGACACCGGGAATCATTTTGATGAGATCATTCAACGATCCCATTTTATGGACCTGAGACATCTGGTCCCGGAAGTCTTCCAGCGTAAATTCATTCTTTCTGAGCTTTTTCTCCAGTTCCGCCGCTTTTTTCTGGTCCACGGCGCCCTGGGCTTTTTCGATAAAGGAAAGCAGATCTCCCATGCCCAGAATCCGGGACGCCACCCGGTCCGGATGAAAGGGCTCAAGCTGGCTGAGTTTCTCCCCCATGCCGATAAATTTGATCGGCTTGTTGATAATGGCCTTGATGGAAAGGGCCGCGCCTCCCCGGGCATCGCCGTCCATCTTGGTCAACACAACCCCGCCGATATTTAACGCCTGATCAAAGGACTGGGCGATATTGACGGCGTCCTGACCGGTCATGGCGTCCGCCACCAGCAAAATATCCGACGGCTGAATCGCATGCTTGATGTTGACCAGCTCGGCCATGAGCGCTTCGTCCACATGAAGACGACCGGCCGTATCCAGAATCAGCGTATCGCATCCAATGGTTCGGGCATCCGCCACGGCATCACGGCAGATCTGCACCGGGTCCATATCCGTGGTGGACGCGAACACCGGGGTGGCGATCTCCCCCGCCAGTTTTGTCAACTGTTCAATGGCGGCGGGCCGGTAAACATCCACCGGCACCAGATAGGGTTTTCTCCCCTGTTTTCGTAATAAATTTGCCAATTTACCGGCAGTGGTCGTTTTACCGGACCCCTGGAGACCCACCAGCATAATCGAAGCCGGCGTTGGCCCGGAGAGATTCAGTACCTCGTTCTTACTGCCCATCAGGGCCGTCAACTCATCGTTGACGATCTTGATCACCTGCTGACCCGGTGTCAGGCTTGCCAGAACTTCCTGGCCCACGGCCCGCTGCCGGATATCGGCCACCAGCTTCTTGACGACCCGGTAATGAGCGTCCGCTTCCAAAAGGGCCATGCGGACTTCTTTCAAGCCCTCATCAATATTTTTCTCAGTGAGCTTGCCCTGGCCCTTGAGTTTTTTAAAAACCAAGTCCAGCCTGTCGCTTAAATTCTCAAACATATCAACCGACCTTAAAAGTAAATTATTGAAATTAAACTTTCATAAATGCTATGTCAAGTAAAATATGCTTGCGCGATCCAACCGCGAATAAATGCATCTGTCTGAAGTAAAAGGAAATTCCATCATCCGGACCGCCGGAGCAACCTCGACATCATTCACTGCCGCTTAACATGAAACCGGATATCAAAGGGTTCAATAAAACCGAACTGAGCTGCTGGCTTAGCGACCACGGCATGCGATCCTTCAGGTGCGCTCAAATTCTGCGCTGGATTTATGTCAAACATGCCGCAGCCTTTGCGGACATGACCGATCTTACCAAAACAGACCGCCAGGTATTATCCGACCAGTTCGCCTTTTCAATCCCGTTGACCCGGAAAATCGAAACATCTGCGGACGGTTCCCGAAAATATCTGTTTGAACTGGAGGACGGCCTTTGTATTGAAACCGTTCTGATTCCGGAAAAAACCCATTATACCCTGTGCATGTCCACCCAAGTGGGATGCGCCATGGGATGCCGGTTCTGCATGACCGCGCAATCCGGGCTGATCCGCAACCTGACCCAGGGGGAAATCTTGAGCCAGGTCCTGGGAGTCCTGCCGGATATCACCGATGAAAAACGCCTGAGCAATATTGTGCTGATGGGCATGGGCGAACCCCTGGCCAACTATGATGCCGTGGTCCGGGCCATCACCCTCCTGACGGACACGGATTGCGGCCTCGGCTTTTCCAACCGGCGGGTCACTCTGTCCACGTCCGGACTTGTTTCCCGGTTTGATGAACTGGGACAAGACACCCGCATCAATCTGGCGGTGTCCCTCAACGCCAGCGACAATCCCACCCGGAGCCGGCTGATGCCCATCAACCAGACATATCCCCTGGAAGCGCTCATCGACGCCTGCGCCCGGTATCCCCTGGCCCCGCGAAACAAGATTACCTTTGAATACATCCTGATCCGGGGCATCAATGATTCGGACGAGGACGCCCGGCGGCTGGCAAAACTGCTGCGGCCGGTCAAAGCGAAAATCAACCTGATTCCGTTTAATGAACACCCGGCCAGCGAATTCAGGCGCCCTGACGAATCCCGGATCCAAAAATTTCAGGAAATTTTGCACCAGAAAAATTATACCGCCGTGATCCGCCACAGCAAGGGCCAGGATATTTCCGCGGCCTGCGGCCAGCTCTCCGCCAAAAACCGACAGCCTCAGTAAACTAGAAGACCCTGAACCTCGCTCACTGATTTCGGAACGACCGTCACCTCAAAGGCCCCGTCCGGGCCGGTCACGCAGACCGGCACCGGCTGATTTTTCGGGGCCTTGCTGTATCCCGCGCAAATGGCCGCGGCCTCCTCAATGTCCGGCCTTTCGCAGCCTCGGGGAATCAATCCCACCGGCCCGTTAATTAATTTCAGTTTCAGCGCCATGTCCTGATCCGGCCGGTATAAATTCAGAATACGTGCATTGTCCTCTTTGTTTCTGCCCACAATGAGCTTAACTTCCGAATTCAGCCTGAAATGACGGCCAAAGGCGAGCAAGTCCAGCTCAGGAACGGCAATCTTCGCCTGATGATCAAACAGATCCTTCAGGCGCCTGGCGTAGCCGGGATCGGTGAGCAGGCACCCGCCGGCAGGGGATGGATAGTCCGTGACCCCGAATTTTTCGGCCA
>PCSG01000270.1:7268-8168 GCA_002772195.1 Desulfobacterales bacterium CG23_combo_of_CG06-09_8_20_14_all_51_8
GCTTCCGGGACCGGCCGGAAAACCCGTACAGCTTTTCCCGGTCCACCAGACCTTTTATTTCCACCGGGGTTTCCGGCAACACCCGTGCGCTCAGGGGCCGCAGAATATAACCATCAAATCCCGAATTTTTTTCCACATACCGCAAGGAATTGCGCTTCTGGGACATGGGCCGCTGGCCCAGGACTTCTCCGGAAAACAGAAAATCACTTTCCGTCTCCCCCATCATTTCCCCGGCAATCCGAAACATGAGCGCATGACAGTCCATGCAGGGATTCATGTTTTTGCCGTATCCGCAGGGCGGATTTTTCAGCATGGGCATGTAGGGCTCGGTAATATTCTTGACAATCAGGGGGATTCCATTATTAATTGACGCCTTGCGGGCTTTTTCAGCGGAAAAAAACGGCGTCTCAAAGGCCACCCAGACAACGTCAATGCCCTGATGCTTCAGCACAAGGGCCGACAGAATGCTGTCCAAACCGCCCGAACAGAGCCCCAGGGCCTTTATTTTTTTTTGATGAACCATCATCGCATCTAAATTTTACCGCCAATGTCCATGAATCTCAAAAACACGTCCCGCATCAAAAAAATCCGCCAGATACTAAAGGCCCGATACCCGGATGTCAAGACCCAGTTGCGCCATGAAAGCCCGTTTCAGCTCCTGGTGGCCACCATTCTCTCGGCCCAGTGCACGGACCAGCAGGTCAACGCGGTCACGCCCCGGCTTTTTGCTTGCCTCAAAACCCCGGCGGATTTTGCCGCAGCCCCCATCAAAAAAATTGAAGCCCTGATTCATTCCACGGGATTTTACCACAACAAAGCCCAAAATATCAAAAACTGCGCCCGGACATTAATAGAATTATACGGCGGGGAAGTGCCGAACACGCTGAAAGAGCTGGTGAG
>PCSG01000270.1:8227-9402 GCA_002772195.1 Desulfobacterales bacterium CG23_combo_of_CG06-09_8_20_14_all_51_8
GGATACCCATGTGGCGAGAATTTCCCGGCGGCTGGGTCTGACGGCCGGCAAAAATCCTGAAAAAATCGAACTGGACCTGATGGATGTCATCCCGAAAAAACAATGGAATGATTTTTCCCTGTGGCTGATTTATTTCGGCAGGTCCGTGTGCACAGCCCGAAAGCCGGATTGTTCCGCCTGTTTTCTGAATCACCTGTGTTCCTATCCGGACAAAACCCGTGCTGCGCCCTGAACGTCAGGCGGTTTCTTTCATCAGAAACTCATAGGCCGCCTGGATTTCAACAAATTTCTTCCGGGCCAGCTCCTGCAACTCAACCCCCAGATGGGCCACCTTGTCCGGGTGATACTGCTGGACAGCAGCCCTGTAGGCGGCATGGATCTGTTCCCGGGACGCGCCCGGCGCAATCCCCAGAATTTCATAGGGGTCCGCAGGGACCTTCCTGGTACCCGAACCCGATTGTTCCTGACCGACAGATGCCCCTGTCCGGGTTTCCTGCCCGGTTCCGTTATTTTTAAACAGCAGCCGGTTGATCCAGGACAAAAATCCGGGCAGCCGTCCGTAGCGCAGAAAATAGATCAAGAGCCCCACAAGAACCGAATCATCCAGCCATCCGAGGATGGGAATCACATCCGGAACTCCGTCAATGGGACTGAGGACATAGATCAGCACCAGGATCAACGCCAGGATCAGCCAAAAGGGATTCATCCTTTTTATTCCCTATGATCGCAATGTGGCCGTCAGGCGAAGCGGGTTGTGCAAAAGATCGAGCGCCGAACCGATGGACGTGCAGACGACATCAGCGGCCTGAAGGGTCTCTCCGGATGCCCCTTCCGCCAGAATCACGGCAATGCCCAGAGCCGAGGCTTTGAGCATTTGCTGATCGTTTCGGCCGTTTCCAATGCTGACGGTTTGTTCCGCGCCCAGGGAGCGCACATAGGCAAGTTTGCCGGCCTGCTGATCTTTTTCCGGCAGAATGCTCAAGGTGCAATCAATGCCCTCAAGACCGGCTTTTGCCTTTCCAAAGGTATCGGCGGTGAGTACATGCAGGGAAAGATTCCGGGACAGGGCGTTTAGCGCTTCCTTGACCCCGTCGATCAGGATGCCGTCAATGGCCAGGGTGCCGTTGTAATCCATGACCAGATAATTTAAATCAAATTCTCCGTAATCGGGAATG
>PCSG01000354.1 GCA_002772195.1 Desulfobacterales bacterium CG23_combo_of_CG06-09_8_20_14_all_51_8
GGGTCTGGCAGGCGGTTTCAAAGGCTTCGTCGATCAGGGAATAAATGGCCCCGCCATGGGCCCGATCATAGATATTGTCCATGGACTCCGGAAGGTAATCCATTTCCACCCGGGAATAGCCCCGGTCCAGGGCCACCAGCCGCAAGCCCAGTTTCTGCGCAAAGGGCTCGGTTTCAACGGCGTCGAATATGGCTTTTTTAAGGGATTCGTCCATGATTTTTTTGGCTTTGAAATCGGGATTAAGCTCGGTCCATTGCTATGATTCTTTTCAATGCGAGCCGATAAACTTCCATATCTTCCCGTTTGTCGATGGCAATAACCTGTCTTAATAAATCATCCAGCGCTACCGCCGGCTTGCTGTTTTTTCGCTCGTCTATGATTCCGGCCAGATAAACATGCTCCAGAATTTCCTTTGCTTTTTCTGTGCGCTCCCATTCTTCAAAAGGAACAATTACGGCTGTTTTGTTTCCCTGACCGTCGGTTACAAATTGGGTATCCATTACCACCTCCATTTTTTGCAAACCGGATTTCTTATCCGGCGATCTCTCACGAAGTTTACTGTGACAGTATCATTTTATGCGGGTTTTGTAAATATCGAAGACCGCGAGGCGGAAAACAGGTCCGGCGGGAAAGAAAAATTCCCGCCGGATGATGGATGTCGGCCTTATTATGAAAGATTGTTCCAGAAATTCCGGGCCTGATCGTTCATGGTGCCGCCGGAAGGAGATGACGGGGGCGCATTGTCGGAGCGGCTGTTTCTGGTTCCCCGGAGCCGGGCCACCCGTTCCGCAATGGGCGGGTGGGCGGAAAACAGGTTCATGAGATGGCGGCCGGAGAGCGGATTGATGATGAACATATGGGCGGTCGCCGGTTGGGCCTGCATGGGAATCTGGCGGGAATAGGCCCCGAGTTTTTCAAGAGCGCTGGCAAGGCCCTCAGGGTTGCCGGTGATTTTTGCGGCGGCGGCGTCCGCGAGATATTCCCGGGACCGGGAAATGGCCATCTGGATGAGCATGGCCGCGATGGGGGCGATAATGGCCATGGCAAGAAGCCCGATAGTCCCGCTGCCGTCTCCTTCCTCGTCATTTCCCCGGAACCCGCCGAAAACGGCCCCCCATTTGGCCATGTTGGCGATCATCATGATGGCTCCGGCCATGGTGGCGGCGATGGAGCCGATGAGGATGTCGCGGTTTTTGACGTGCCCCAGTTCATGGGCCAGGACCCCGGCCAGTTCATCCGGATTCATGGTGTGCAAGAGTCCTTCGGTGACCGCCACCACCGCGTTTTCCGGGTTCCGGCCCGTGGCGAAGGCGTTGGGCGAATCCTGGGGGATGATATACACTTTGGGCATGGGAAGCCCGGCCTCTTTGGACAGCACATCCACAATGCGGTAAACCAGGGATCCTTCCTCCGGACTGGCTTCCCGGGCCCGGTACATTTTCAGAACGATTTTATCCGAATACCAGTAGGAAAAGAAATTCATGGCCCCGGCGATGACAAGCGCGATCATCATGCCGCCGGTGCCCCCGAACATTTTCCCAATCCACATGATGATCCCGGTCATGAGGGCCAGAAGAATCGTGGTTCTTATCTGATTTCCCATCGCCATTTATTCCTTGTCCTTTGGCAGACGGGCGATGAAGTCCGTGGCAAGACTTCCGATGTACAGATACTGCTGGGTTTCCGTCACGCCGGTGTTGATCGGGCAGGCGGCTGCCGGGTCCTGCAGGTCCGCCACCACTTCGCCGTTTCCATTGATGGCGATGATATGTCCGTAAGAAACCGCCTTGGGCTTGATGGCTTCCGGAAGGCGCTGAATCATTTTGCGGATAAACGGTTTGCCGGCGAGGCTGTCCAGCAGCGGATTGCGCGGGGAGACCAGGGCCACCCAGAAGCGGCCGTCGAAGCCTGTGGAAATATTATCCGGGAAAGCGGGCAGGGATTCGATGAGCGGTTTCCAGGTTCCTTTTTGAGGGCCCGCGATCCAGTACCGCAGCACCCGGTAATTTCCGGTTTCATTGATGAGAACGAAAGACTGGTCCGGACTCACCGCCACGCCGTTGGCGAAACTCAGGCCGCTGATCAGGGTGGATGCCTTGCCGGTCGCCGGGTCATAAACGATCAGCCGGCCGTTTGCCCCGTGTTCCATCAGGTCCAGGAGGCTCGCGGCCATGGTGCCGTATGTTTTGGCGATGAATTTGCTGGATGCGTCTGAAAAATAAATTTTACCGTCGGCGGCGACATCGACATCATCCGTAAATCCCAGCGGAATTCCGTCAACAGATGTCACCAGTGGGGTGATTTTCCCGTTCGGGGCGATGGATAGAAGCCCAATATAGCTATCGGCCACGATCAGGTTCCCGTTTCCATCAAAGTCAATGCCAAGAGGACGTCCGCCGGTATTCACCCATTTTTCCGGTTCGCCGCCGTTTTCCATCCGGACGATAAATCCTTCATGGGTGGCGGCATAGATCCGGCCGTCGGCGTCCAGGGCGATGTCTTCAGGGCCATGGGTGTCGCCGAGGGGCAGTTTTTCAATGCCGGCAAGCCGGGTGTTGACTTCAAAAGGGCCTGTGTATCCGGGGTCCGGAGGCGCCTCCCATGCAACCGGGTCAATGGGCACCGGCCATGTGACCAAATAAATGATGATAAGAATGAGAATAACGGCCAGAGAACGGATAATCTTTTTCATTGTTTCGCCTCATTTGCAATTGTTTGGAAATTCACCACTTGGCGTAATGATCTTCGGCCCAGCCGGGGCAGTGGCTGATATGAATGGTTTTGTTGTCGCCGGTTTTCAGGGCGCCCTCGAATTCGCCCATGAGCTGGGTGAATTTGGTGGCCACCAGTCCGGCGTTGATGTGTTCGGAACGCTGCTGGGCGCCCGTGAAGGTCAGGTCGATTTTCCCGTCCCGGGAGGTGACGTGCCAGGGCGCATAAAAATTTTCCGGATTAAATTCAAACTGCACCATGTCTACCTTTGTCATTTTCCCGTCGATCCAGAAGGCGTTTTCCGTAAAACTGGTTTCATTGACCCCGCAGGCCAGGTTCATGCCGAAGGACCGTCCGTCCGGCAGGGTGGCGGCGGAAGCGGCCCAGTTCCAGAAAGTTTTCCGCCGCATGTAGCCGGCGGTCCAGTCCATGAGCCCCATATGGCTGGGGGAGGCGATAGGGATGCGCCGGCCTTTGAGCAGGACTTCCCCGGAGACGTTGATGGGCGTGGTTTTCTGCGTGTACACCCAGCCCGTGTATCCGGCGCGGGTAGCGATGCGCAGGGGCTTGGTCGCAGCCGGAACAATGGCCAGATGGATGTCGATATCTTTTGCGGCGGCGGTGATGGTATTATCGGCCATGGAGATGGCAAGCTTTCCCAAGGCAAATCCGCAGGATACATTTTCCGGGGTCGGGTCGATGAAGATTTTGCGGCTGATCGGCAGGGTGGTGGCCCCGGCCTCGGTGACGGTGTTGTCCTTTCGGTCGTAAACATAGAGGAACCCGTTGGACAGGTATTTCAAATCCACCACGGCCATGCCGACGATCACATCCGGGCCGGTCAGACCGAAAAACACGAACTGGTTGAACATCAGGTTTCGCACGAAGGCCGGGATTTTAAATCCCATGGGCGTGGTCAGAGGATAGTCCCGGTAATTGATTTCATCCACGGGAGATTCGAAAATGCCGAACCGGACCTGGCCGTCATCATTGATTAAACGATCCATGCAAACGCCTCCTCAGGAAACAGGCAACAGGAGAAGAAGGGGCCGGCGGATTGCCTTATCGCTCTGTTAGGCCGTGTCGGCCTCAACTTCTTCAGGGGCCGGGGTTTCTTCTGCGGCGTCATAGGACCAGTTGTCCCAAACGGTTTCAACTATCCGCATCAGCAAAGGGGTGACAATTTCATCCGCCAATTTTCCATACAGCAGGTCCAGATGATTGGCCCCTTCAATGACAAAATCCACCACCTGGCTTTTCCGCGGCGAAATTTCGATATTGGCCGCGTCTTTCGGCGTTTCAATGTAATAGATTTTTTTGGAGCGATGGGGATAATGCTTGCTGAACTGAAGATTATCCGGCGACGCCAGGGGGTCTTTGGTCCCCCAGAAATGAAAAATCGGAATATCTTTGGGCATCAGATTCACATGGGTGGAGTAATTAAAGCGGCTCTGGTCCATGCGCTTGAAGCCCTCGCCGTTGTAAATGGCCTTTAAAAACTGGAACCCCAGCCCCAGGGGAACGGATTCCAAGACCTTGTTCACGTAAAGCTTGGTGAAGATTTTGTTGGAATGATGATTTTCCGGGCAGAGGATAAAATTCAGATCTCCGATATTGCTGTTTAATGCTGTCTGAACGATATCGCTCAGGATCGGGACTTGAAGCGTGATCTGAAGCGCGTCCTTGACGGGAATGCTGCGGAGATGGAAAATCCGGGCGATGTGGTTGAGCCAGAGCAATGCCGGGAAAATGGCATGGGTGTTGCGATTGAAGAATTTCGGGGAGGCCATGGAGATGACAGCCTTGACTTTTTTTAAATTTTCCGTTGCCTCATCCAAGGGGGGAAGAACCTGGTTCAGATAGGCTTTCTGGTTGCTGGAAAGGTCCCGGATGGCGTTTAAATTCCGGCGGACATTCCAGTTCAGGACCATATTTTCGGTGATGATGCCGCCCATGCTGTGGCCGATGAGAATGGACGGTTTGCCTTTGCTGCGGGTGTAGACAAAATTCAGCACCGTCGGCAAATCATGGTCGATAAGGGTGTCAACCGTGTACAGGGGGTCGAATTTGCCTTGGTTGATGCCCATGCCCCGGGGATCAAACAAGTACACCCAGTGCCCCTTGTCCGCGAAATCCTTGGACAGGGACTGCCGGTTGGTCAGATCATAACAATTGCTGTTGTTGGTAAAACCCGGAACCAGGATCAGGGAAGGGCGGTTGTCTCCGGAGGTGACGTCCTCAATGCTCACCAGTCTCCGGAATTTGATTTCCTTGCCTTCATTGGTATAGTCCCGGTAATAGACGGTTTCATAATCGCCCCGGCCGTTCTGGGTGTTTTCCTCGATTTCACTGTCAAAATAGGCGGGCAGGCGATTCTGCTTGAGGGTTTCAAAGAGGATGCGCCGCCGGCTCGCTTCTTCCAGAATGTCCGAGAAAAAAACCGCCGGGATTTTTAAACGATTGCCGGTGAGATACTTGAGCTGTTTCCGGGTCAGGATGATGACATTTTCGGTTAATTTGATATTGCCGGCTTCCAGATCGCCCCTGAGAATGTCTTTGATATGGTTTCTGGGAATTCGGATGCCGGTGACGCGCAGAAAAATATGGTAGAGGGTCAATGCCAGCTTACCGGACGCAATGCCGCGCATTTCATCCTGGGTTTTGAGCAGTTCCTTTGACACCGGCAGTCCCAGGCGGAGCTGGCCTTCATAAAACCGGCTGTAAGAGTTGTAGGTGATGTTGAACCATCGGGTGAACAGGTCGTTTAAGAGAAAACGCATGGACTGGTGTCCGGCGGACCGGGCACGGGTGACGGCGTTTTCGGCGAATTGCCACTGAAAACGGGAAATGGCGGGGAGTTCAGTCTCCACTTCCTCCTCATTTACTAGAAGTTTTGCCTCATTTATAACAGGCATTACAGATCCTTAACCTTTAAATTGATAAATTTTTTATTATATATCACTCTCTGCGCGAGAAAGCAACATGGATGTCAAAAGAATGGCAAAAAACTAAATTCTTCTGATTTATTCCGCATCCGGCGGGGGCATGGGCCGGTCTTTGAAGTGCCGCGACGGGGAACAACTTTCAGGGCCGTCAAATCCGAATCTGAAACGCTTTTTTATCTTTTCCAACTGTTTCTGCTGTTTGGGATCCAAGATGCCGTTGATTTTCTGAAAACAGTCCGTAAATATCTGCTCAACTTCCGCGTGATGGTTTTGCCGGAAGGCGTCGAAATCTTTTTCCGCCTGACCGATGATCCGTTCAAATTTTATTTGCTGGGCCTCGGTTAGCTGAAGGTTCTGGGTGATTTTATGGCGGAGCATATGATGCAGGGCTGGCGGCCCCTCTTTGTAGATTTTATTTTTGAAATAAAACACTGTCCCCAGATGCCCGGCGGCCATGCCGGTAAAAAAAATCAGCAGAATGCCGGTGATGAGTTTGAGCTGTTTCATAGGTTTCCCCTTACCCCCAGAATATGCCGTTATAAATAACCGCCATGGGATCATCCATGAAGGTTTCCTGTAAAAAGGATAAATCCATGGTGAACATGCCGGTGATGAGAACGGCCAGTAAAATACTCATTGCGGGCGCAAGCCGCCATACCAGATCGTAAAACAGCGGGCCGATGAATTTCTCCCGGGTCAAGGGTCCGATGGCGCGGATATCGCGCATCAGGTTGGCCTGCCAGTCCGGGGGGATGATTCCGTTACGATCGGTTTGATAGGCTGTCACCAGTTTTTTCTTAAATTGCATGTCATCCAAGGGATTCATGGTTGTTTATTCCTTCAGGACATTTTTTAAAAGGGTGTTGAGCTGTTTTCGGCTGCGAAACAAGCGGATTTTTACATTGGCCAGGCTCCATCCGAGAAGGTCAGCGGCTTCTCGCGTGGAATTGCCTTCAAAATAGATCAGCTCCATTACCAGGCGGTTTTCCGGGGTCAATCGGGCCAGGGCCCAGTCCAGCAGGGCCCGGGTCTCGTTTGGGTCCTGGTTTTCATCCCAGGCCGCTTTTGCCTGCTCGGACATTTTTTTTTCCAGCGACGTCTGGTCATCATTCGCGAGGGCGCTCATGGGCGTTTCCCGGGACCGGTATTTGTTTCTCAGCAGATCACAGCAGGTCCTCAGGGTGATGGTTGTCATCCAGTGTTTTACGCTGCTTTGACGGGAAAAATCCGGCAACGCCCGGTAAATGCGGATAAAGGCGTCCTGGGCCGTATCTTCCACCGAAAGGGCCGGAACATGCCGCCGGACAAGGGAAAAAACATATTGTTTGTGCCGATCCACAAGCATTTCAAAAGCATTTACGTCGCCGCCGACTATGCGCTCTATGATGGCTTCGTCGCTGGCTGGGATCATCGGGTCCGGCATGGGTTGCTTTCAGGACAGAGTTTATAAAAGAGTTCGGTGTTCGGGTGTCAGGATTTTGGGCCATGATCATCGTTTGGTCCAAGCCCACTCGTAGGGTGGATTAGCGAAGCGTAATCCACCAATGACTGCTGCTGCAAAGGGCGTATGCCATACGCCCCTACTCAATGGCCGAAACGATGATTAAGGCCGGATTTTGGCACTTGTCCCTTGACGCCTTATACATCGTCAAACGGGCACGGAAAATTCAATCTGAAAAGCGGACCCGAAAAAGTTTCGAGCGATCTATTCTTTCGCCCCCGGTGCGTCCGCATAGGTACGGATCCAGGTATCCATCATCTCGCGTTGCACATCTCCCTGTTTTTTCATATGGTTCATCGGTTTTTGATCGCCGGATTTTTTCGATGGATGATCCGTTAAATCCATGAGCTGTCCCTGGCTTAAAACCGGTTTTAAGCCCGCGATGATTTTTGTTTTCACGACCACCTGGTTTTCCATGATCTCAGACATTTGCCGGAATGCCTGTCGGACGGCGGCTTCATCACCGGCTTTTTCCGAATTCAGGACATCGACAAACGTCTGTCGGGCGCCGGCAAGACTGTCCGCCAGTTGACGGCTCTCCTCCTGGTGGGCGGCCAGAACATTGGCCACCTTTGTTTTCTGCTCATCGGTCAGGTCCATGGCCATAATCTGTTTCAGGCTGATGCCGCTGATTCCCTGGCAAAAGCCCGGGCAGCCCATGGGCCCGCCGCCTTCAGAGCCCATGCCACGGCAACGGCCGCCGGCCTCATTGTTCATAGGGCAGGGCGTCTGCGCCACAGCTAAGCCGACGACAACCCAGGACAGCATCAGGACGATGGATACAGCCATGATTTTTTTAATCTTCAGATTCATTTTTTTCTCCTTTGTGATAAATGGTATGTAATGGATTAAACAAAATTTTGAAACAGACAATTCAGGGGAATCAAAATTGATGGTCTCGTAAAAAGTCAAAAAAACAATTTATTGTCATTCCGGCGAAAGCCGGAAT
>PCSG01000198.1 GCA_002772195.1 Desulfobacterales bacterium CG23_combo_of_CG06-09_8_20_14_all_51_8
GGCCATGCCGGCGCAGTCGCCCACGTTATCGCCCACGTTATCGGCGATGGTGGCGGGGTTCCGGGGATCGTCTTCCGGAATCCCGGCTTCCACTTTTCCCACCAGGTCCGCGCCCACGTCAGCGCCTTTGGTGAAGATACCGCCGCCCAGACGGGCAAAGACGGAAATCAAGCTGCCGCCGAAACCTAAGGCGACCAGGGGAAGGACTTTCTCCACCATATCGGCTTCCGCAGGGGCCGTGGATAAGAGATAAGTAAAATAACCGGCCAGCGAGGTCAGACCCAGACCCGCCACCAGCATGCCGGTCACGGAACCGCCCTTGAAAGCCATGCTCAGACCGGCGGCGAGGCCTCCTTTGGCTGCTTCAGTGGTTCTGACGTTGGCGATGACCGACACTCTCATGCCGATGTAGCCGGCTAGAAAAGACGCTACCGCCCCAATCAGAAAACCAATGGCTGATTTGAAACCCAAGCCGGGTGCAAAAAAAAGAACCACAAAAATAACCACCCCGACTGTCGCCATGCTTTTGAGCTGACGGTTCAGATAGGCGATGGCCCCTTCCTGAATGGCGCTTGAGATTTCAACCATTCTTTCGGTTCCCGTCGGAGCCCCTTTAATGACGCTGGCGATGATCAGTGAGTACAGAATGCCGACCAGGCCGACAATCGCGCTCGATAGTGGAATGTTTCCCATTAACGCTTCCATGTTTTACCCTCCTTACAAAAGATTAAAGATTATCAGATCCTACACCATTTCTATTAAACTGATTCATGCTTAAGGTGAATCCTTTTTCTATGATTGATTGAGCGGCTTCCGCGGCACACGTCAACACGGTTTCCAACTGCGTCATCTCGTCAGTGGAAAATTTTCCGAGGACATGGTCCGTAACTTCTTTATGTGTGTCCGGACGCCCGATGCCGACGCGAACGCGAGGGAAATCACTTCCTCCTGCGGCATCGATAATAGATTTTATGCCATTATGCCCCCCATGCCCTCCTTTCGTTTTAATTTTTAAATTTCCAAATAGAATATCAATATCATCATGTATGACCAGTACATGGTCCAGGTTTATTTTGTAGAATTTAGCCAGGGCCATGACCGGCGGCCCGCTGCGGTTCATATAAGCCACGGGCGTGGTTAAGATGACCCGGGCGTTTTTAATCTCCCCCAGTCCGAAATTATTGTCAAATTTTTTCTGGGTCCGGGGGATATCATATTTTTCAGCCAGCCGGTCAACCACCATAAACCCGATATTATGCCGGGTTTTGGCATATTCCCGGCCTGGATTTCCAAGACCCGCAATCATCCAAGGGAAAGTGTCCGACATGTCAGCGATCTTTTATGGGTGATTCAGGCGCATTCGGGGACGGCAGAGCCCGAGGCCGGACAGAAGAACACCGGGTTAATCTTCTGATCCTTCGGTTTCTTTCTCCGGTTCAGCCCCTTCTTCCGTTTCCTCTTCAGGTTTCTTGATTTCCTCTACTGCCTTCGGGGCGACAACGGTGAGGATGGTAAAATTCGTGTCAAACGGAATCTCTAAATCACCGTCCAGTTTGATTTCATCCACATGAATGGAATCCCCCACTTCAAGATCGGTAATATCGATGGTTATCTGTTCCGGAATTTCCGTGGGCAGGCAGTTCACTTCCAGCTCCCTGCGGATGATCTGAAGAACGCCGCCGTCTTCCACGCCCTTGGATATGCCGATGATGACAACCGGCACCGTGACCGTCAGCTTGCGCGTCATGTTCACTTCATAAAGATCCAGATGCAGAAAATTCCGGGAGAGCGGGGACCTCTGGACCTCTTTGATCATGACGGTTTTTTCAAAGGGCTGCCCGTTTTCCACCTGAAGTTTCAGGAGAGATTGGGCGTAATTGATTTTCTTCAGCAATCGCTCGATATCGTAAGTGCTGACGGATAACGGCATGCTGTCGATGTCTGAACCGTAAAGAACAGCAGGAATTCTGCCTTCCCGGCGCAGACTCCGGCCGGCTCCCTTGCCTGTGGAATTCCGAACTTGCGCTTTCAGTGTATGTATTTCCAAAAGTTTTTCCTTTCGTTGAAATTTTTTTATTATATGAACAAAGACGTGACGGAATCCCCCGTGTGACTCCGGATAATCGCTTCTCCAAACAAGTCCGCGATGGTCAGTATTTTAATCTTTTTACAGGCGCGCCCTTTGTCTGATAATTGAATGGTATCGGTCACGACAACGGTTTTCAGGACGGACTCATTAATCCTTTCAATGGCCGGCCCGGAGAGAACCGGGTGCGTGCAGCAGGCATGCACCTCGCTGGCGCCGTTTTCATGCAGGGCCTTGGCGGCCTCTGTAAGCGTCCCGGCGGTATCGGCCATGTCATCTAATATAATGACGCGCTTGCCGCTGACATTTCCAATGACCGCCATGGCTTTGGCTTTGTTCGGGGCATCCCGGCGTTTGTCGATAATGGCCAGTCCGCAGTCAAGGCGCTTGGCGAAGGCCCTGGCCCGTTCAACGCCGCCCGCATCCGGAGAAACGATAATCGTGTCATGGGTAAACGCTTTCCGCATGTACTCGATGATCACCGGCGCGGCAAAGAGGTTGTCGACGGGGATGTTGAAAAACCCCTGAATTTGACCGGCATGCAGGTCCATGGTGATGATCCGGTTGGCGCCGGCGGTGGTCAGCAGGTCCGCCACCAGTTTCGCGCTGATGGGCACCCGGGGCGCGACTTTTTTGTCCTGGCGGGCGTATCCGAAATACGGAATGACCGCAGTGATGCGTTTCGCGGACGAGCGTTTCAGCGCGTCAATCATCAGCAAAAGTTCCACCAGGTTATCATTGACCGGAGCGCTGGTGGATTGAATCACAAAAACATCTTTTGACCGGACGTTTTCGTCAATCTCAATCTGAATTTCGCCATCGCTGAAACGTTTGACCTTGGCCCCGCCGAGATTTTTCTTCAGGTATCCGCAGATGGCTTTGGCCAGAATCGGGTTCGAATTCCCGGCAAATACAATATACCCGTTATCTTGTTGCATGGGTTCAGTTCTTCAGTTTTTTTGTTTAATGATTATTGGCTGGGGCGGGAGGATTCGAACCTCCGGATGCAGGAACCAAAATCCTGTGTCTTACCGCTTGACGACGCCCCAGAATTAAATTTCAGCAAAAAGCCGATTTCTTACGTAGCGTCAATCCATTCATGGGACCAGATGGGTCAGATGGACCTGCCACATCCGGTTCCCATATATGTTACCGGCGATGGCCGTATAAGCTTTTTGCGCGTCATCAATCGTTCCATACAGCCCGAAAACAGCGGAGCCGCTGCCGGTCATCACGGCCCCCATGGCGTCGTGCCGGAGCAGACAGGATTTGGCTTTCTGAATTTCGGGACACATGGCGGATGCAACCGGTTCCAGATCGTTAAACAACTCTCTGAAGGCGTCCGGCCCCCTGTTCCATTTAAAAAGATTTTTTGTATGTATTTTTTTGGTTTTTGTCAATGTTAAATTCAAATTTTTATATACATCGGCCGTCGATATTGAAACAGACGGATAAATCAGTAAAACCGGCAAGGCTTCCAGGCAGGGGCAGGGGGTTAGAATGTCACCAATGCCTGTGGCCACCGCCGGTTTCCCGTCAATAAAGAACGGCACATCCGCGCCGATGGATTTTCCGACGGACAAAAGGGTTTCGCGGGAAACGGGGAACCCGTGGAATGCGTTCATGGCATTGAGCACCGCCGCCGCATTGCTGGAGCCGCCTCCCAGACCGGCGCCTAGGGGGATTCGCTTTTCAATGTCAATATGGACGCCTGCGTCGATCCCGGTGATTTCAGAAAACCGCCGGGCCGCCCGAACGGCGAGGTTGGCGTCATCTGCGGGCACATCCGGGTAGTTGCAGCGCACCGAGATTTTTTTCTGATCAAATGTCAGGCGGATGGTATCCGCGAGCCCGATGCAGCACATCAGCGTATTGAGCGTATGATACCCATCCGGACGTCTGCCGGTCACCGCAAGATACAGGTTTATTTTCGCCGGGGATTGGATTTCCATTGGATGTGATTTTTCAAGTGATTATCTGCTTTTTTCCTTTTGTTTCACATACAGCATTCTTAATTCATAAAGAACATTGGTCAGCAGCCGTCGTTCGTCATCGGTCAGGTTCCCTTTGGTCTTTTCCTCGAGCATGGCGAAAATATCAATGGTCTGTTTCGCCACTGGAAGGTTTTCCGTCTGCCCGCCGGTGATCGGGTCTGTCTGGATGCCCAGATGGACCAGGGCGGAGGAATTTAATGAAAGAATAAAGGTAGTGAAATTAATCTCAGGCATGGCAAACCCCGCTTGTTTTTTTTTATCTTCCGTCATTTGGCGATTCCTTTAAAATAAGCCTGTTAGAGTTCAAAAGTCTTGATGGTTTTGACTTTCGGGAGCGCCAGCACTTTTTTCTTCATATCATCGGTCAGGGGATCGTCGGTTTTGATGAGGATGATGTTGTTTTTCCCGCCGACCTGGGTGCCGACATGCATTTGGGAAATATTGATTTTGTTTTCGCCCAGCAGGTTCCCGATGCTGCCGATGGCGCCGGGCTCATCAAGGTTGTGAATGATGGTCAGATGACCTTCAGGAATAATTTCAATGCGGAAATCATCAATCCTGACGATCCGGGCATCCGTCTTGCCGAAAACCGACCCTGCCACCACGCGTTCTTTTTCCGTTGTCACGATTCTGACGCTGATCAGGTTCATGAATTTCTTGGAATCGGCGGTCTCGGTTTCAGAGACTTTAATGCCCATCTCTTTTGCCAGCACCGGCGCATTCACGGAATTGACGCCATCCTGCACCAGAACATCTAAGATTCCCTTTAAAAATGCCGTGGTCACGGGTTTCAGGTCCAGGCCGTGAAAATCTCCCTGATATTCCAGATGAATTTCCTTGAGCTGGCCGGTTAAAAACTGGGCCTGCATGCATCCCATACGGTCGGCAAGGGCCATAAACGGCCGGAGCTGCTCAAGGAGTTTGCCGGAAATCGCCGGCACATTCACCGCGTTGATGATGTTGTTGTACTTCAGGAATTCGATGAACTGCTGGGCCACGGCCACGGCCACATTGGTCTGGGCTTCCTTAGTGGATGCGCCCAGGTGCGGGGTGGCGATGACTTTGTCCAGTTTTAAGAGCGGCAGGTCGGCCGGCGGGGGCTCGGTGCTGAACACATCTAACGCTGCGCCCGCGACTTTTCCGGAGGAGATGGCGTCATACAGGTCTTTTTCATCAATAATGCCGCCCCGGGCGCAGTTCACCACCATGACCCCGTCCTTCATTTTCGCAAATGCCGCCTTGTTGAGCAGGCCGACGGTGGCCGGGGTTTTGGGCACATGCACCGTGATATAGTCGGATTGTTGGAACAAGGTGTCTAATTCCACCCATTCGAAGCCTTCTTTTTGAATCACTTCCGGCTGCACCACGGGATCAAACACCACCCCCCGCATTTTCAGTCCCCGGGCCCGGTCCGCCACCACCGATCCGATTTTGCCGAATCCGATGACGCCCAGGGTTTTACCAAAAATTTCCCGGCCTTCAAGCTTCTTTTTTTCCCACACTCCCTGTTTAATGGTAGCTGTGCCCTGGGGGATGTTGCGGGTCAGGGCCATCATCAGGGAGAGGGTGTGCTCGGCGGTGGTGACCACGTTGCCGCCGGGGGTATTCATGACCGCCACGCCTTTTTTGGTGGCCGCCGGGATATCCACGTTGTCGAGACCGATTCCCGCCCGGCCGACAACTTTTAAATTGGTGGCCGCCTCCAACAGGTCCGCTGTAACCTTGGTGGCGCTCCGGATGATCAGGCCGTCATACTGGCCGATGATTTTTTTCAGTTCCTCCGGGGCAAGCCCGGTTTTAACGTCAACGTCGATCCCTTCTTCATTTTGAAGGATTTTAACGCCTTCTTCACCTAATTTGTCGCTGATCAGTACCTTCATTGTATGGCTCCTGAGTCTAAAATTAATAAAATTCGCCTGATATATATATGAATGATAAAAACGATTATTTTACATGCGGCCCGTAGTGGGGTTGCCTTCCTCTGGATCGAAAAACATCGCCGATTGTTCTTATTTCATTATTAATTGAATGAATCAAGCATTTTAAACCGTGATTTCGTTTTGAACGGATGCCAGGGAGGATTCCACCAGATTCCGGATCTCGGCAAGCCGTTGTTCCGACAGGGCTTCAAAGCGGAGCACCAGGGCCGGCTGGGTGTTGGAAGCCCGAACCAGGCCCCAGCCGTCCGCAAAAACAATGCGGGCCCCGTCAATGTCGATGACGTCATAATCCTTTCGAAAAACCTGGGTGAGTTTGTCGATGACCTTAAATTTGATATGATCCGGGCAGTCCACCCGGATTTCCGGGGTGGTGAAGGTTTTGGGGACATCGGAAAGCAGCGCGGACAGGGGCTTTCCGGTATCCGCCAGGATTTCCAGGAGCCGGCAGGAGGCATAGACGGCGTCGTCATAGCCGAAATACCGGTCCGCAAAAAACATGTGCCCGCTCATTTCCCCGGCCAGTTCGGCCTTCGCCTCCTTCATTTTTTTCTTGATCAGGGAATGGCCGGTTTTCCACATGATGGCATTGCCGCCGTGGGCCGTGATGTCGTCATACATGGTTTTGGAGCATTTGACCTCCGATATGAAGGTGGCCCCGGGCTTGCGGCTTAGTATTTCCCGGGAGAAAATAATCATGAGCTGGTCCCCGTAAATCAGGTTCCCGTTTTCATCCACCACGCCGATGCGGTCCCCGTCGCCGTCATACCCGATGCCCAGATCGAGATTTTTTTCCCGGACCATGGCGATCAGGTCCGCCATGTTTTTCGCCACCGTCGGGTCAGCCTCGTGGTTGGGGAAGGTGCCGTCCATATCGCAGTAAATGTCATGGACTTCGCACCCGTGGGCTTTCAAAATCGGCACGGCAAGGACCCCGGCTGTGCCGTTGCCCGCGTCCACCCCCACTTTGAGGGGTTTTTTAATGTGAATATTTTCCATCAGATATTTTTTATACGGAGTGACCACGTCCGCCGCATCCCGTGACCCGGCGCCTTTGGCGAAATCCTGTTTTTCAATGATTTTCCGGATTTCCTGAATCTCTTGTCCGTGCACGGAATCCAGGTTTTGGCAGATCTTGAACCCGTTGTATTCCGGCGGGTTGTGGCTCGCGGTGACCATGACCCCGCCTTGTTTCGTCAAATGCCGGATGGAAAAATACTGGACCGGCGTGGGGCAGACGCCGATGTCCGTGACATGGCATCCGGTGGACAGCAGCCCCTGGATCAGCAGGTCCGAATACCGGTCGGACGTGGTGCGGCAGTCCCGGCCCACGGTCAGGTGAAAACACTTGCGGCCGGCCAGGAACGTGCCGATACCCTGTCCGATAAGAACCACATCATTTTCGGTGATCTGTTTTCCGGCAATGCCCCGGATGTCGTATTCCCTGAAAATGTCGGGGGTCATGGGCTTACTCTCCTTTTAATCCTTGATTTATGCTCTTTTTCATGGCGTTTTGTAATTACAGTAATCACAATAACCTCGCTTTCAGGTGCAGACGTGAATAACATGAATAAAATGTTACGCTCCAGAGATATTAAAATTGTGCAAATAGGCAACTCCCTTGGGGTCCGGTTGCCCAAAACCGTATTGCAAAAATACGGTTTCACGGATTCCGTGGTCCTGGAGGAAACCTCACGGGGGCTTCTCCTCCGAAAGAAACAGGACGACAAGCTTTCGTGGGTTGACACCTACAAAGCCATGGCAAATGAGGGCGAAGACTGGGGCGCCTATGACCAGACACTGCTTGATGGATTGGAAGATGACGACGTCGATGCCTAAACGATACGAAATCTATTTTGCAGACTTGAATCCGGCCCTCGGCAGCGA
>PCSG01000262.1:0-7381 GCA_002772195.1 Desulfobacterales bacterium CG23_combo_of_CG06-09_8_20_14_all_51_8
GAAAACTCTTTTCTCAACTGGTATGTGAACCCTGAAATGCCGGAAGAGGCGGTTAATGACTTTATTGCAATCGGTAAATTTGAAAACGGGCTGGAAAAACAAAAGAAACTGCTGGTGGAATTGCTGAACAAAAACCAGATATATGTCAACCTTACCGAAATAGATGATGCGGATTTTAAGGTCAGCGAGGAAGATAAAAAACTGAATCAGGCCTTTTACGGGGAAAATGCGTAATGGCTGATAAATTTTTATATGAAACACTTGATTCCGCATCTGAATTGGGGTTGTTAAAAAAGGACACCCCGATCTATCTCAAAGAAAACCTCAATCCCAAGTTTGAGCTTCGGGCTTATCAAGAAAAAGCCTTTTCCCGGTTCTTCCATTGTCTGGGCAATGATTTTCCGGGCAAGGAGTGGCCGCTTCAATTTCTGTTCAACATGGCGACGGGCAGCGGTAAGACGCTGATTATGGCCGGGCTGATTCTTTACTTGTATGAGAAGGGGTACCGTAATTTTCTGTTTTTCGTCAATTCCACAAACATCATTGAAAAGACAAGGGATAATTTTCTAAACCCTTTGTCTTCAAAATTTCTTTTTTCTGAAAATATCCAATTCGGCACAAAGCGGATTTCCGTGACGCCGGTTGCCAATTTTGAAGGGGTCAACGAAACCGATATCAACATCTGTTTTACCACCATTCAGAAACTGCATTCGGATTTGACCACGGAAAAAGAAAACGCCATCACGTATGAAGATTTCAAAGACAAAAAGATCGTGCTGCTGTCGGATGAAGCGCACCACATGAATACCCGTACCAAAGCACAAATGGAAATGTTTGAAAGCTGGGAAAATACGGTCGAACGGATATTTCACCAGAATGAGGATAATTTGCTTTTGGAGTTTACGGCCACTCTGGATTACGCCAACAGCTATATCTCCAACAAGTACAAAAATAAAGTGCTGTACCGTTATGATCTGCGTCAGTTCCGCAATGACAGGTATTCCAAGGATGTCTATATTGTTCAGGCGGATTTTGAGGAAAGGGACAGGATTGTCCAGGCGCTGATCTTAAGCCAATACAAACAGGAAGTGGCGGCCAAACATCGAATTAACCTGAAGCCTGTTATTTTGTTCAAAGCGCAAAAAACCATTGCCCAATCTCAGGAAAACAAGGCCAATTTCCATCACTTGATTGACGCTCTTTCGGGTGAGGATATCGAGCGGATACGTGACAAATCAGATTTATCTTTGGTAGCAAGGGCGTTTCATTTTTTCGAGGAAAATAAAATTACGTCAAAACAATTGGCGGAACGATTACGCAGGGAGTTCCATGAAAGCCGCTGCATTTCCGTCAATGAGGAAACAGAGAAAGAAAAGCAGCAAATACTCCTGAATTCACTTGAAGACCATGATAATCGCATTCGGGCCATTTTCGCTGTCCAAAAGCTCAATGAGGGCTGGGATGTCCTGAACCTGTTTGATATTGTGCGCTGTTATGCGGCAAGGGATTCAAAGGCGGGCAAGCCGGGAAAAACAACCATTGCCGAGGCCCAGCTTATCGGGCGTGGCGCGAGATATTTTCCTTTTGTCATTGACGAACAGAATGATCGTTTTAAACGGAAATATGATAACGATCTGGAAGCTGAAATGCGGATTCTGGAAGAATTGCATTACCACAGCATTAATGATTCCCGCTATATTACGGAGCTTCGTACCGCTTTGATCGATGAAGGTATGATGGATGACCGGGAGGTCAGCAAGCCGCTAAAATTGAAAGATTCATTCAAGGAAACGGAATTTTTCAAGAGCGGCCTGATCTATCTCAATGAGCGCATCAGAAACAACTATGAATATGTCAACTCATTTTCAGATATGGGTGTGACAAGAAAGAATTATACACATACGATAGCGAGCGGTCGAGGCACGGCGGGAGCCCTGCTCGCCGGAAATGGCGATGGTGGAATGGTTGCCGAATCGGGCAGGAAAGATATTAAAGTAGGCGATGTTTCACGGCACATTGTTTATAACGCCATTGCTCGGCAGCCGTTTTTCACTTTTCAAGCCATTCAAAAATATTTTCCCCACATTTCATCCATGCGGCAGTTTATCGAAAGCGATGAATACCTTGGAGGGGTAGAAATTACATTTCAAGGAGATTCGGCCGACATATACAATTTATCCAATAAAGTTCAACTTGAAGGGCTGACAGGATTGCTTGGACAGGTTGAATCCGAATTGCGTAAAAATATCACCGAATACAGAGGTACAGAAGATTTTCAATTAAAGCCGGTTGCTTCAATCTTTTCAGACAAAGTGCTTAAACTCATAGACGGCAGCGGGCGGGCCAATGGTGATGAAGCGTTTATCTCAGACAAAGGCTGGTATGTTTTCAACGCCAATTATGGAACCAGCGAAGAGAAAGCATTTGTTCGAATGCTTGACCGTCAAATGGACACACTGAAAAAGAAATATGACGGCATCTATCTTCTTCGGAATGAGCGGCATTTTAAAATATACAATTTTTCAGATGGTCAGGCTTTTGAGCCGGATTTTGTTCTTTTTTTGCGGCAGAAAAGCGGGGATATGTTGACCTATCAGATATTTATCGAACCTAAGGGCAAGCACCTGAAAGAACATGATAAATGGAAACAGACGTTTCTAAAGGAAATTACAGAAAAATTCAAAGGCAAGACGCTGGAATTCAAGACACAGAGCAAGACACAAAAATACAGGCTTGTGGGAGTGCCGTTTTATAACAATGAAGATGAAAACAGGTTCAAGCAAAGTCTATATGAGGTCGTAGAAAATTAAAGACCGCTCAACAAATCGCTGCACTGAATTTTTACTTCGTTGCGCTCCGTAAAAACCAGTGAGATCAGGCGTTATTCACCTCAAAGAAGGAAAGCGGCGATGGATTTCTTGGATTGGGCCGCCCTGATTATCGCCATCGGTCTGATTGGCAGCGGCGTGCGGACCATCCATCATCGCCAGGCCCGCGTTCCCGAGCTATACGAAGGATCGCGCGCAGTTGGCCTGGGCTGGCTGTGGATCGGGATGGGTGCTCTGTTTGTAATTGCCGTAATGGCCCCAAGTTCGCTATTAAATTGCCCTTGACAAACGTAACCCATGAGGTTACTTTGAGTCTATTATGATAAAATCGTTTAAACATAAAGGGTTGGAGGACTTTTTTTACACAGGGAGCAAGAGCGGGATCAGGCCTGAGCATGCAAACAGGCTTGAACGGATTCTTGATCGGCTTAATGCCGCGAGCGAAATAAGGGATATGAATTACCCTGGTTCATTCCTTCACCCGTTAAGCGGCGACAAAAAGGGCTTTCACGCAGTCAGGGTATCCGGTAATTGGCGGATATTTTTTCAATTCATTGATGGTGACGCCCATGTCGTTGATTACGGTGATTACCATTAGGAGATTTTGAAATGAGCACAATGAAAAGAATGACGAGACGCCCGACACATCCGGGCATTATAATAAGAGAAGACTACCTTATGCCCCTGTCGGTCACCATTAAGGATATGGCGGTAACTCTGGGTGTTTCAAGAAAAACTTTATCCAAGATTATAAATGAAAGAGGAGCCATCACACCGGATATGGCGTTGCGCTTATCTCGCGCCTTTGATACCACTCCTGATTTTTGGCTTAATTTGCAGAAAAATTTTGATTTATGGCAGGCTGAAAAGGAATCGACGGAATGGAAAAAGGTAAAACCATTTTCGCATAAGATGCTCCACCCCCCCGCTTCACCGCTCGGCGGCGAACAAGGCCCTTGAGAGGGACCGGGGAAAATCCGGGGTGGTTAAGAAACATATCAAGAAGGCATGGCGGGTGCTGTTGAAATTTCTCGTGGAGGAAAGTTTCCCGGGGAAATTCGGGGGACATCATGAAATTCGGGGGACATCATATCTAATCCAAACAATAAAATTCACCTGATAAACCGGTGAGTTCAACGTTGTTCACCTCAAAGGAGGAAAGCGGCGCTGGATTTCTTGGATTGGGCCGCCCTGATTATCGGCATCGGTCTGATTTGCAGCGGCGCGCGGACCATCCATCAGCGCCAGGCCCGCGTTCCCGAGCTATACAAAGGAGCGCGCGCGGTCGGCCTGGGCTGGCTATGGATCGTTATGGGTGCTCTGTTTGTGATTGCCGTAATGTTTAATATCGGTTTCTTGAAGACTTTGTTTCGTCTTTTCCTGGAGGCCGCCAACTGATCAGCCAAATCATAGGGCGGCCGTTCGCTCCAAACGTGCCGGACTCTTTTAGAAAGTTTCCCCTTTTTACTTTTCTTGGCGGGCAAAAAAAGTAACAAAAGCCCCACCACCACCCCGGTAATCCCCGCATCTCTTACAGCCCCCTCATCCTCTCGGACCGCAGGGCGCTCCGGTCCCGGGTCTCAAGGACCGCGTTCACGGTGGCGAGCATTTTGGCCTTGTCTTTCTGAAGCGTGCCGCTGACCGGCAGATAATTGGAGGCATGAACCCCGACAAACTTCAGGTTGTCCATGGTAATGCGTTCAAACATCAGCTTCATTTCTTCCAGGGTGTCAAACGGGTCGGGCAGTTCAAATTCTCCCTTCTGCACCTTGTGATAGAGTACCGTGCCCGGCACCGGCGTGGTGGTCAGGGCCGCCAAGTACCGTGGCTTCATTTTGTTGGTGATTTCCGCCGTGGCAATGGCGTGCTCCCGGGCCCGCTCCCCTTTTCCGGCGATACCCAAAAGCACCATGGAAGACAGATTGATGTCCGCCTTCACCAGATTTTGCCCCGCTTCCAGCATCTGTGCCGCGGTCACCCCTTTTTTGATTTCCAAAAGCACCCGGTCATCCCCGGATTCGACTCCCAGATACGCCTTGGTGAGACCTGCGGCCCGCAGGGCCTTCAGTTCGGTCATGGATTTCGCCAGCGTGCTCTGGGGCCCCACATAGGTGCCCACATGGCGCAGGGACGGGAAGGTCCGATAAAGTTCCTTTAATATTTCCAGAAGTTTATCGGTTTCAATGGCCACGGCGTCACCATCGCATAAAAACACTTTTTCCAGATCGCCGTAATGGTCTTTGGCCATCTGAATGTCTTGTTTAATTTCGTCCAGGCCCCGCACCCGGTACTTGCGGTCCTTGTACATGCCGCAAAACGTGCACTGGTTGTGGGAACAGCCGATGGTGCACTGGAGGAGATAGCTGCTCGCCTCGCTGAACGGTCTGAAAATCTGCCCTTCGTATCGCATTTTTGATCTCATTCAATTTCCGTTTTGCATTCAAAATGATACCAAGGCGGCCAAGGGGAGGCGACGCGGACATACATTTTGTAAGTTGAGAAGCCGACGATACCGCCAACGAAGGTAGCGTTTGAATGCGAAATGGAATTATTATTTTTTGCGGGTGTCCTTTATATACGTTGCTTTTGACCCGCCGTCGCCCACAGACCGCTCTTCGATCTGGAAAAGCTTTGTGGCCGCCACGAGTCCGCCGAGTTTTTTGTACCCATAGTTTCGCGGATCAAATTCAGACGACTGCTTGGCGATATTGTTGCCCACCGCCGCCAGGTGCGCCCAGCCGCTTTCGTCTGAAGACGCCTCCACCGCGTTCCGAAGCAGGTTCACCAGCCGGAAATCCTGTTTCAGTTCCACGCTGGTCTTGCGGCTGATTTTTTCAACATCATCGTCATCCTTGAACCGGAGCACTTCCGTAAAAATGAATTTATCACAGGCGGCGACAAAGGGTTCGGGCGTTTTCTTCTCGCCGAATCCGTAAACCACCAGCCCGGCTTCCCGGATCCGGGAGGCCAGCTTGGTAAAATCGCTGTCGCTCGACACAATGCAGAACCCGTCGAATTTGCCGGCATACAGCAGGTCCATGGCGTCGATAATCATGGCGCTATCCGTGGCGTTTTTACCGGTGGTGTATCCGAACTGCTGGATGGGCTGAATGGAATACCGCAGCAGGACCTCCTTCCAGCCTTTCAGCCCCGGCGCCGTCCAGTCCCCGTAAATCCGCTTCACATTGGCGGTCCCGTATTTTGCGATTTCCGTCATCAGCCCTTCCACAATGGACGGCTGGGCATTGTCCGCGTCAATGAGGACCGCCAGTTTTTCCATTTTTAATTCCGACATCCCCTGTTCCTTTTTTATTCGTGGATTCGCGCGTTCGACAAAAATCCGCCCACTGATTTTTCTTGACTCCCCATGAGCGCTGAGATAAACGTCATCAGCCTTTTTCTGAATGAAGGCGATTGGTTATCGGCTTCAACCTTTTTTGGCGTAAACAAAAATGATTGTCAATCCCTGCGTGAAATGCGGCGCGTGCTGCGCGTTTTTCCGGGTCTCCTTTTACTGGGCTGAAGCCGATGAAGTCACCCCGGGAGGCGTCCCCATTGAAATGACCCAAAAGCTCGATGATTTCCATCTGGTCATGAAAGGAACCAACCAGCCCACGCCCCGATGCGGGTGTCTGTCCGGAGAAATCGGCCGGCAGGTGTTCTGCACAATTTATGAAAACCGCGCCTCCATCTGCCGGGACTTTGAGGCGTCCTACGTCCACGGGGAACGCAACATCCGCTGCGACAAGGCCCGGCTGGCCTGGGGTTTAACCCCCCTGACCCCGGAATCCTGGGTGGATTCCCCAACCCTGCCCTGCGCGGCCTAAACCAGCGCCGATATCCCGATCATGCGATAACAGGACCCGCCCCATTTCCGCATTTTCAATCACAATATCAAATAAAAACTCAAATTTACAAGCATAAAGTCCCGAGCCGGCGATGCATCCGAAAAGGCCATTCTTTAGAGCGCGGAAAGATTTGGTTTTTTACAAGATATTCCTTATACTGGGAACCCGAACGGATGGGAAGGGAAAAGCCGGGGCGCAGAATCGGGCCTATCAAATTTTTTTATGGAATTTCTCACGTTGCCAAAATACCCATGCCGTGGTAATAATTAAAAAAAACAGCGGCGGAAGCCCAGAAATGGAAACGGCAAGGGCCGCTCTGCGGGATTAGGGAAAAATTCTTTACCTGTGGTGATTTAATCAATTCAAATGCGGGGTTGATATGATGAAACAGCGGGCATTTATTGTGTTCATGGGAGTGTTTCTGCTGGTTTGCGGCTGCGCCTCGGTGAAATCGGTGGTCAGTTTCCTTCCATTCTGTCCGGGCATAACGGTTCCGTGTCCTCCCTTTGTTTCAGTCCGGACGGAAGCCTGCTGGCATCCGGCGGATATGATTCCATGGTCCTTCTCTGGAACATCGGCGACGGAAGCGTGGTTCATCATTTTAATCATGGGGATCGGGTGACGGCGGTGGCTTTTTCCCCGGACGGCGCTACTGTGGCGTCCGCCGGCAGCGACCAGACGATCAAGTTGTGGGCGGTGGGCAGC
>PCSG01000262.1:7664-8091 GCA_002772195.1 Desulfobacterales bacterium CG23_combo_of_CG06-09_8_20_14_all_51_8
GGTCGAGGCCGTGGATTTGTTGACTGATTTGGGGCTCGAGGGTGTCGAACGAGAGGATGACGTAGGCCCCAACGCGTGCGAGCTCTTGCGCCAAGAACGGGTCTCTAGCGATGGTCAAACCGTTGGTGTTGACCGTAATGCGGCCGATCTCGGGGCGCCGCGCCCGTTCGAGGAGCTCGATGAGCTGAGGATGCCGTGTCGGCTCGCCGCCGGTGATGTTGACCAAGTCGACGCCGCCCGTGGCCTCGACGACGAAGTCGATGTGCCGCTCGAACTCCTCGGGCGACATGTTGTAGGCCTTGTCTTCCCGGTTGTAGGTGAAGCAGATGGGGCAGTTGAGGTCGCACAGGTTGGTGATGGAGAAGACCGGGAGGTTGCAGCGCTGGGCGTGGAACTGGCAGGGCCCGCACGAGGTCGGACACTCTCC
>PCSG01000319.1 GCA_002772195.1 Desulfobacterales bacterium CG23_combo_of_CG06-09_8_20_14_all_51_8
CGGGGCCGTGTATCTGGCAAAACTGATGGATACCGCGCCGATTCCCGCCAAGGCTGCGGAATACGCCAAAATTATCCGGGACAATGCTTCCTTAAGACGCATGATTCAGGCGGCCAGCGATATTTCCAACCGGTGTTTTGACAATACCGCATCCGTGGATGATGTCGTTGATTTTGCCGAAGGGGTCATTTTCGATATTATCGACAACAAGAGCAAGCCGTCCTATTACCCGATCAGCAAGGCCATTGACGCCAACATTGACGCATTGGAGGAACGACGGGGGAATAAAGCCCTGATTTCCGGCATTCCCACCGGGTTTCAAAGACTGGACACCCTCACATCCGGGCTCCAGGGATCGGATCTCATCATTCTGGCGGCTCGGCCGGGTATGGGAAAAACCGCCTTTTCCCTGAATCTGACCCGGAATATCGCCGTAGATGCCCATGTTCCGGTGGTTTTCTTTTCCCTGGAAATGTCAAAAGAGCAGCTTTCCTTGCGGCTCCTGTGTTCGGAAGCCCGGATTGACTCATCTAGCGTGAGAAGTGGTTGTATCAACGATGATGACTGGAGCAAGATGACGGAAGCGGCAAGTGTTTTATCCGATGCCCCGATTTTTTTAGACGATTCCGCTGAATTGACTTCCCTGGATATCAAAACAAAGGCCCGGCGCCTGAAACTTGAAAAAAACATCGGACTCATTGTCATTGATTATCTTCAGCTCATGAAACCGCGCATGCATATAGACCGCCGGGACCTCGAAATTTCTGAAATGTCCCGGTCTTTAAAAGCCCTTGCAAAAGAGCTCAAAATTCCCATTATCGCGCTGTCCCAGCTCAACCGCCGGCTGGAGGAAAGATCTAATAAACGTCCGCAGCTCTCGGACCTGAGGGAGTCCGGAGCCCTGGAACAGGATGCGGATATTGTCATGTTTATCTACCGGGATGAGGCCTATAACAAGGATGAAAACAATCCTCACAAAGGGACCGCCGAAATCATTATCGCCAAACACCGCAACGGCCCCACGGGCATGCAGCAGCTTATGTTTATGGATGCCTACACCCGGTTTGAAAATATCGCCCATGGCATTGAAGCCTATGAATCCGCGGCTAACCCGGATCTGCATTGATTATACCTGGCGCAATTTCACGGTTGAAGGGGTAACGTATTTTATATGAAAAAACTCTTCGGCAATACCACCGGGCTTAAGGCGACACAACTGCGGAATATTGAAAGCCTTTACCGCCACCGCATTCCTGCCGAAACAGTGGTCTCTCTTCCGGTGCTGGACCTTTTGTGCCCCATGTCCCGGGAAATAAACCGCCAGATCGGCCTTTTGGTGGACCGGTCGGGTAAAATCGTGTTCGTGGTCATCGGTGAACATAACAGTATCCTGCTGCCGGACACCAGCGATTACCGTACCCCGCCCGGCCGGCTCAAGGGGTTGCGTTACATTCACACCCACCTCCGGGATGAAGCCCTGACCCAGGATGACCTCACGGACCTCAGTCTGCTGCGACTGGATCTGGTCGCCGCTGTTACCCTGTCCGACGCCGGTGTGCCCCGTCAAATGCATCTGGCGACGATCGCCCCAAATGCATCCGGCCGAACTCCCTGCCAGGTTTATCCTCCCATGGATGCCAGCGACCCGGGCATCCACTGCCTGGAGATGATCACCGCCATTGAAACGGAACTTACCCGGATCAGCGCCTTGCACGATGTCGATCCCGGCGTTGAACGGGCGATGCTTATCAGCGTCACAACCTCATCTATGATCAAAGCCGAAGCCTCCATCGCCGAACTTAAAGAACTGGCGAGGTCCAATGATATTTTTGTCATTGATACCGTCATCCAGCATCGCAAGAAAATCGACCCGCGGTTTCTGATCGGCAGCGGAAAAATCGAGGAATTGAGTATTCTGGCCATGAACAAAGGCGCCACCCTGATTGTTTTTGATCAGGAACTGAATCCGTCGCAGATAAAATCCATCACCGACAAACTGGATATCAAGGTCATCGACCGGAGCCAGTTGATTTTAGACATTTTCGCGCAGCGGGCCCGGACCAGCGAGGGCAAACTCCAGGTGGAGCTGGCTCAGCTCAAATATATGCTGCCGCGGCTGGTGCAGCGGACCACGGCCCTGTCCCGCCTGGCCGGGGGCATCGGCGGCCGGGGACCCGGAGAAACCAAACTGGAAATCGACCGGCGGCGGATAAGGGAACGCATCACCCGCATTGAAAAGGGACTCCAGCAGGTCAAAAAACAGCGGCAGGTGGAAAAAGCCAGGCGCGGAAAAAAAGGGCTGCCGGTGATTTCCATTATCGGCTACACCAACGCCGGAAAATCCACCCTGCTCAACACCCTGACCAAAAGCAGCGTGGCGGCGGAAAACCGGCTGTTTGCCACCCTCGACCCCTCCAGCCGCCGCTTGAAATTCCCCCAGGATATCGAAGTCATCATCACCGACACGGTGGGTTTCATCCGGGATCTGCCCAAAGAACTGCGCATCGCGTTTCAGGCTACCTTAGAAGAGCTTGAAAGCGCGGATCTCCTGCTGCATGTGATTGACTGCGCCAATCCGGACTATGCGTCGCAAATAAAGTCCGTGAACAACATTTTAGAAGACCTGGACATCCTCCACATTCCGACGATCCCGGTGCTGAACAAAAAGGATCTGGTGGATGAAGAAACCATGGCCGCCATCGTAAAAGAGACTGAAGGCATTCCCATTTCAGCAAAAAACGCTTCAACCCTTTTCCCGCTCATTGATAAAATGCAGTCCATGGTCCTGTCGCCGCCCTTGCGGCCGATGAACCGCCATGACGCAACAGCGGGTTCATGATCACGGCGTCAAATGCCAACAATTTAAAACCAATGAATCTGTTGACGAGACCGGATGATGTGCTATATTTTATAAACTATGGATCTTGAAAGAATAAAAAATACCGCCATTGGCGCGGCCTATGACAGCGCCGCCATCATCAACGGATTTTCCGGCCGATTGACGCGCATTGCCAAAAAAGGGCCCATTGATCTGGTCACCGAAGCCGATATCGCATCAGAAAAAAACATTATCGCCGCCATCCGGTCCCGGTTTCCGGATCATGACATTCTCGCCGAAGAAAGCGGCCTGAACAGATCCACGGATGCCACCTGTCAGTGGATTGTCGATCCATTGGACGGAACCACAAATTTCGCGCATCAGATCCCTGTTTTCGCGGTTTCCATCGCCTTTGCATCCGCTGGCGAAATCCTGGTGGGCATTGTGCTCAACCCGGCCACCGGCGATCTTTTTACCGCCATACGCGGACAAGGAGCGATGTTAAATAATCAGCCCATCCGGGTTTCAGAAGAAATAAACCTTGCGGACAGCCTGCTGGCGACGGGATTCCCCTATGATGTGAAAGACATGCTGGACCCGGTCATGGAACGACTGCGGCGGTGCGTTGAAGGGGCCAGGGGCATCCGCCGTCTGGGATCGGCGGCCCTGGATTTATGCTTTGTCGCCTGCGGAAGATTCGCCGGTTTCTGGGAGGAAAATTTAAAACCCTGGGATACGGCCGCCGGATGGCTCATCGCCGAGGAGGCGGGGGCCCAGGTGACAGACTTTTCCGGCCGCCCCTACGGACTTGACAAGAACCAGATACTGGCGGCATCGCCGCCCATCCATCCTGCCATGAAATCGCTACTGGAGATATAACGAACTGATTATGAATAACTTTTTAAAACCAAGACTTATTGATAAATATCTTGAATGTTTCGGCGATCTGGACCTCAACGATCCCATGTGCCGGAAGCATTGCGCCCTGCGCCTGAAATGCGCCATTGAGCAGGTGGAGCAGAACCGTCTGATGCAGATTGAAGACTCCATCAATTTTGAGGAAATTCCCCTCAAAGTTCAGTAATTTCCCGCCTCTATCCACGGGTACGATTTTCTTAAACCAGCATCTTTCCGGGATTTAAAATCCCCGCCGGATCAAAAGCCGCCTTGACCCGTCGCATTAACGCCAGGGATTCCGGGCGGATTTCCTTTGTCATGTAAGCGGATTTGGTGATGCCCACCCCGTGCTCGCCGGACAGGGTGCCCCCCAGTGTCAGGGTAAAATCAAATATTTCCTCAACGGACTGAAGGGCCTTCTCCCGCTGGACCGGGTCTTTTTTATCCAGCATGATATTAAAATGAATATTGCCATCCCCGGCATGGCCGAAACTGACCATGGTCAGGCCCGTCCTGCGGCTTAATGCCTTGATCTTTTTCACGATGTCCGGAATTTTGCTCCGGGGAACCACAATATCCTCGTTAATCTTGTCCGGTCCGTAGGTAAACAGGGCCGGCGAAACCGACTTCCTGGCCTGCCACAGGATTTCAGCTTCCTGGCTGCTTTTGGCGATTTTTACTTCCCTGGCCCCGGATTTTCGGCACACCGACGCCGCCTGTTCCGCGATCCTGGCCGTTTCTTCGGCCGTTCCTTCGACTTCAATGATGAGAATGGCTTCTGCATCCACGGGCAGGCCTGCTTTCATGTACGCTTCAGCGCACCGAATGGATGCATTGTCCATATATTCGATGGCCCGGGGAATGATTCCCCGCCGGATGATTTCAGATACGGCTTCAGCGGCGGTTTCCATGCGGTCGTAAATAACGGTCATGGTCTGAACGCTTTCCGGCAACGGAAGCAGCCGCAGAGTAAGCTTGGTGATGACGCCCAGCGTCCCTTCGGATCCCACCATCAGACGCGTCAGGTCATACCCCACCACGCCCTTGGCGGTCTGGACCCCGGTATTGATAATTTCACCAGTGGGCAGCACCACCTCAAGCCCCAGGACATAATCCCGGGTCACCCCGTATTTGACAGCCCGGGGACCGCCGGCGCCCTCGGCCGCATTCCCGCCGAGGGTGGAAAATGCCGCGCTGGAAGGATCCGGGGGGTAAAAAAGGCCGTATTCTGCCACGGCTTTCTGGAATTCGCCGGTCACCACCCCGGGTTCCACCACCGCCACCAGATTATCCCGATCCACGGTAAGGATGCGATTCATGCGGGTCATGGCCATAACGATCCCTCCCCGGACCGCCAGAGACCCGCCGGTCATGCCGGACCCGGCCCCCCGGGGAGTGACAAAAAATCCATGCTGGTTGGCAAGGGTTAAGACAGACGACACATGAACGGAATTTTGGGGAAATACCACCGCATCCGGATAATAGGCGTCCGGCGTGGCATCATAGGAGTAACAGAGGATATCTTCTTTCTGGCGCAGGCAGTTGGACTTGCCGACAATGTCGGCTATCTTATTTAAGATCCTGGGGGGAACGCCCATACGGCCGGTTTCCTGAACGCACCTTATTCGAACGTTTTATCGGTCAACTTCTTTTCGATGATATTCACCTGCTGCCGCATTTCGCCTTTTTCCTTGATTTCCTTTTCCACGGCATGAATGGAATGAATCACGGTGGCGTGGTACCGATTAAAACTTTTGCCGATGGACTGTATGGTATGACCGGTGTGCCGGCGGGTGAGAAACATGGCGATCTGCCGGGGTCTGACAAGCGACTGCTTTCGGGATTTGGAAATCATATCTTTTATCGTGATGCCGAATTCATGACATACCAGATTTTTAATCACATCAATGGTAATGTTTTTCTGGGTTGAAATAATATTTCTGACAATACTTTCCGCCAGGGGCAAGTCCACGGCGACACCGAGCAAGCTGGCTTTTGTGGTCACCCCGATCAGGCCGCTTTCCAGAATCCGGACATTCTGCTTCAGCTCGCTGGCCATAAACTCGATGACTTCGCTGGGGACCCGCAGGGATTTATACATGGCCTTATGGCGCAGTATTTTAACCCGTGTGCGGAAATCCGGCGGTTCAATTTCAGAAATCAGGCTCAAGGCGATGCGGGATTTTAGCTGATCGCTCATTTTGGGGATTTTCGTCAAGGGGATACAGCTTGAATAAATGATTTTTTTACCGGTTTCATTTAAATAATCCAGGGTCAGGGCCAGTTCCTCCTGGGTCCGGGTCCGTCCGGAAAGCATGTGAATATCCTCTAAAAGCAGCACGTCACAGCAGAATCGGTATTTGCTTTTAAACTCATCAATGGAATTTCGTTTAAACGCCAGCACCATCTCATTGGTAAAATCTTCGGCCGTAATATAGAAAACCCGCTCATTAGGAAAGACTGAAAGGATCTGATGGCCGGTCGCCTGCGCCAGATGGCTTTTCCCCATCCCCGGCGGTGAAAACAAAAACAATGAATTCTGGGACGGTTTCTTCTGGGAAGCCAGGGACAGGGCCGCCATATAAGCGAAATCACTGTTTTTCCCCACAACGAACTGATCGAAGGTAAAATCCCGTCTGAGCAGCCGGCCGTTTTTGGGCCGGACGTCCACCTGGGACAATGTCAGCTGAACACTGGAATCCCCCGTTTTCCGGATGACCGCTCTGGCCGGGCCATTGTTTTTTTCCGGAACCTCCAGTAAAAAATGGCACCCGTCCCCGGCAACCCGGTGGAGTTCAGTGTTTATCAGGGGTGCGAAATTTTCTAAAACGCGTTTTTTTAAAAAATTATTCGGACAGATCAATATGAGATTTTCACCGGCGGATTTCAAAAAATGAACGGGCTCAATCCACATTTTATAAACATGGGTGGGGATGGTTTCCTTGATCGTGTCTTTTACTTTTTGCCAGATTTTTTCCATAGAGGGCTTGTCCTTGAGGGCTGCGGTTCTGAACATGTCAAAATATTACTTGTTGCGGCCATTAAAATCGGTTACAAAAGAACGACGCAAACGCACCAAAACAAAAAAAAATTCGCTGAAAATATACGTAAAAATATAAAGGGAAGGGCAATATAAAACGGCTATGATTTTCTTTCAGGATTGTGCTGATCCCCCCAGAAGAAACCAGCAGGGAATTGAAGACCCTTATAAAGTTTATTCCCGGCTGCGTCAAATTTTGTTTTTAGCGATATGTCTTCTTTTGAAATTAACTTGTAGACAATATATATTTGTAATATTTCTGACGTATTGGAATCGAATCTTAGTACAAGTAGGTAAAACTTCTGGATATTTCTTCTTTTTGAAAATCACGAGCAATATTAAGAGGATCAGCCGTCTTTCAACATTTAGCCAGCCAGGCGGCATCTGTCAATATTTGCTGTTTTCTTAAATTTTCATCGTTTTTTACAAATATACGACAATTTCATGACAATCCTGTGTCTTTGATTTTCTCTTTTTTTCTATTTTGCCGGTAATCCGGCAACTTGCGCCCATACTCGAAAAAAGCCCGAAAACAGGGGCTCTTGCTTTGCTAAAATAGGATAACCGCTGGATATGTCTTCCTTGTAATTTCAAGCCCCAAAATTTTAAAATAATATTTCAGCCGACTTGAGTTGAAAGGCAATCGCCTCCATGATCACCATCACCACCGGTCTTGAAAATTTTCTGACCCGTCCCCGCAGCGAACTTGCGGGAAAGCGCATCGGGTTGTTGTGTAACCCCGCATCCGTCAACCGCCAGTTTCTGCATGCCAGGGACCTCATCCAGCAAAAATTCCCCGGCCAGCTCGCAGCCCTGTTTTCCCCCCAGCATGGTTTTTTTGCGGAAAAACAGGACAATATGGTTGAATCCGCCGATTTCATGGATAATGACCTGAAAATTCCGGTTTTCAGCCTCTACGGCAAAACCCGGATTCCCACACCGGAAATGCTCGATCCGATTGATGTGCTGATTGTTGATCTCATAGATGTCGGCACCCGCGTCTATACGTTTACCTCCACCCTGTCATACTGCCTGGCGGCGGTGGCAGCTCTTAAAAAACAGGTGGTGGTGCTGGACCGGCCCAACCCGGTAGGCGGCATCCAAGTCGAGGGGAATTGCCTGATCCCTGCCCTGCGCTCGTTTGTGGGACGCTATGAGATTCCCATGCGCCACGGCCTGACCATGGGGGAATACGCCGCATTCATCAATGAGACCTATGCCATCGGCTGCGACCTTAACATCATTCCCATGATCGGATGGCGCCGGCGCATGTATTTTCATGACACCGGACTTCCCTGGGTGACGCCATCGCCCAACCTGCCGACCCCCGC
>PCSG01000413.1:0-5459 GCA_002772195.1 Desulfobacterales bacterium CG23_combo_of_CG06-09_8_20_14_all_51_8
GCAATGTTCGCTTGGTATTCGATTACTTAAGGATGACCAAAAACTCATGCGCCAGACCCTTGCGCGGTTAGAACAAATTTACCGTGCCTGTCCCGTTTGCGGCCCTTGACATGCGTGAAGATCTGGGCATCACCCCGGCCCCGCAGCTTACCGGCGGAGCCCTTGCGGCGGTCCCGGTTGTGGTCAGCCTCTGGATCGTCTTTATCAACGGAATCCACGCGATTTCAAAACGTAAGGAGCAACTTGCTGAAGAAGAAAAAAAGGCGGCCGTGGCTCAGGGTATAAAAACCGAACAGGAAAAACTGGCCGACACGGTGGCGAAGCTCAAGGAAAAAGCCCGGGCTGACCAGGAAGCGGCGGTGAAACGGGAGATCAAAAAAGCGCTGGAAGCGGCGGATCGGCAGACGGACGAAACCGAACCGGCCCTGGAATCCTCGTCCCGGACGCCTTTAGAAACCACTCCAGCGGGAAAAAAGGAGAGCGAATAGATGAATCAGGCAGTCCCTCCCGGCAAAACGCTCCTGACCCCGTTTAATATCATCAGCGGCATCATCCTGCTGATCGGCGGCATCATTACGATTTTACGGTTCACTCAGGGCATCGGCGCGGTCACCAACCTGGACGACACCAATCCCTGGGGGATCTGGATCGGGTTTGACCTTCTGTGCGGGGTGGCCCTGGCCGCCGGGGGATATGTAACCTGCGCCGCCTGCTATATATTCGGCCTGAAAAAATTCCGATGCGCCGTGCGGCCGGCCATCCTCACCGCATTTCTGGGATATGCCCTGGTGGTCCTGGCCCTGCATTACGACGTGGGGCGACCCTGGCGCCTGCCGTTCCCGATCTTTGTGTCTCAGGGGACATCCTCCATTCTGTTTGAAGTGGCCCTGTGCGTGTTTCTCTACCTGACGGTGCTTCTTCTTGAATTTTCGCCCGTGGTTTTTGAATGGCTGAACTGGAAAGGCGCGCGCTATCTGATCGGCAAAGTCTCCATGGTCCTGGTGATTTTCGGCATTATCCTGTCCACGCTTCATCAATCATCCTTAGGGGCGCTTTTCCTCATCGCCCCGTCAAAGCTCCATCCCTTATGGCATTCCGGCTATATCGCGGTCTATTTTTTCATCTCCAGCATTTTCGCCGGCATGTCCATGGTAATCGCCGAACACATGTTGGTGGCCCGGTTTCTTCATGACAAGATCGATGCGGAACACAATATTGAAAGCAATACCGTGGCCCTGGGGTTCGCCAAGGCCGCCGCGTTTCTCATGGCCGGATATGTGATGATCCAGATCATCGGAATTGCCATGGACAATGACTGGAAATATCTCGGCACAGGATGGGGCCTCTGGTACCTGACGGAAATAGTCGGTTTTGTCGTCCTGCCGGCGGGCTTCTACGCCGTCGGCGTTCGGGAACGAAACGTCAAACTAATCCGGTGGACCTCCTTCTGGGTAGTATCCGGCATTGTTTTAAACCGGCTGAATGTTTCCCTGGTGGCATTTAACTGGCAACTGCCGCTGGACCAGCGCTATTTCCCGAGCTTCATGGAAATCATGACAACGGTTTTCATCATCACCCTGGGCGTTGTCATTTATAAATTCATCGTTGTCCGGATGCCGGTTCTGCATGGTCATCCGGATTACCCGGATGACCACCATTGAGGGACGGCAGGTTGTTTAGACTGAAGGCCGATCACCGTAATTAAAACGAGGGATTCATGGAAACAGATTTTTTCACACTTCAGGAATTTATGACCCACACCAAAGCGATCGCCTACCTGCTCATCGGGGTGGCTTTGGTGGCGCTTCCCCTGTTCTGGCTTTTTTTAACCGGCCGGGACGACAAGAAAAAAACGTATTAAAGCAACAGGGTGCCTTAAAAATTACGTTAGCGTGCTTTGAAGAAATTTCATCCCATGTATGACCTGCTGACCGGCCCGGGATTAAAGTTGTCCATCGGAATCTGCTTGATCGGCCTGATCATCCGGGGGGTTCTATATATTAAAGGACTTCACTGGCAGCTGGACCGCGTGGCCTATACCGCTCATCTTAAAGCGGGCATCCGGGGCGCCCTGCGATCCATCTTCTTCTGGATACTTCCCTTCGGCGCCCGGGGCTGGCGGACCCAGCCGCTCATGACCGTTCTCTTCTTCGGCTTTCATATCGGCGCCGTCTGCATCCCCCTGTTTCTTGCCGCGCATACGATGATACTTCAAAAAGCCCTGGGGATTTCGTTTGCCTCATTAAATCAGACGGTCGCGGATGTCATGAGCTGGGGTGTCGTCGTCAGCGCGTTTTTCCTGGCCCTTCGCCGCCTGGTCCTGCCGGAAGTCCGAATTCTGAGCGGACCATACGATTATCTGATCCTGTTTCTTTCCGCCGCGCCGTTCATCACCGGTCTTCTCTGCCGCTATGAAATAGGCGATTATTCCTTTTTCCTGCTGATTCACATTTTACTCGGCGAAATTCTGCTGATTTCCATTCCGTTCACCCGGCTGTCCCACATTCTGCTGTTCTTCCTGTCCCGGGCCCAGCTGGGCATGGATTTCGGCATCAAGCGCGGCGGGATGAAGGGAAAGGGCCTTAACTGGTAAGCGTATTTTAACCGTTTCCAAAAGGAGATCAACCATCCGTGCCGGAAGGAACGCTTTGCAACAGACAGCCGATTCAAACCGATGAGGCCTTGAAAACCCTGCTGTCCGACACCGGCGGCAGGCAATATTATCAGGAGATGCAATCTCTTCCGGTGGACACCCCTCTGTTGTGGGAAACCATCCAGAAAACCTGCCGGTCCCGCATCCGTACCTGGCTTTCCATGTGCGCCCGCTGCGGCATGTGCGCGGACAGTTGCTTTCTTTACCGGATCAACGACCGGGACCCGAAACAGGTGCCGGCCTACAAGATCCAGTCGACCCTGGGGGAAATTCTCCGGCGCAAAGGCCGGGTGGATAACGCCTTCATGCAGATGGCCATGGAAACAGCCTGGGCCAAATGCACCTGCTGCAACCGCTGCGGCCTCTATTGCCCCCATGGCATCGACATGGGCGTCATGTTCGGGTATCTGCGCGGTCTTCTGTATCAGCAGGGCTTTGTGCCGTGGGAGCTCAAAATCGGCGCGGGCATGCACCGGGTCTACCATGCCCAGATGGATGTCACGGACGCGGACTTCACCGAAACCTTCGCATGGATGGTCGAGGAAAACGAGGAAGACTATCCCGGCCTTGCGGTGCCGGTGGACAAGGTCGGGGCGGACATCATGTATACGGTCAACGCCCGGGAAGTCAAACATTACCCGGAAGACCTCGCGGAAGCGGCCATCCTGTTTCATCTGGCCGGAGAAAACTGGACCGTCCCCAGCCGGGGATGGGAGCAGACCAGCCTGGCCATGTTCGCCGGCGACTGGGAAGCCTGCAAAATCCAGGTGGAATCCGTTTACGACGCCATGGAGCGCTTAAAACCCAAACGCATGGTGGGAACCGAATGCGGACATGCCCACCGGGCAACCGTTGTGGAAGGCCCCTACTGGGCGGGCCGGAAAGACGGACTGCCGCCGGTGGAATCCATCCACTATGTGGAATGGCTTGCGGAGGCCCTGCGCACCGGCAAGCTGAAGATCAACCCGGAAAAACGCATCAAAGAACCGGTCACCCTCCAGGATTCCTGCAACTATGTCCGGAACCACGGCCTCAAGGAAATCACCCGGGAAATCATGAGCTATATCGTGGAACCAGGATATTTCATTGATATGTCACCCAACCGCGAACACAACTACTGCTGCGGCGGCGGCGGCGGTTTCAACGGCATCGGGCTGTATCGGAAACAGCGCAACAAAGCGCTGATCACCAAGCGGGACCAGATCCTCAGTACCGGCGCAAAACTCGTCATCGCCCCTTGCCACAACTGCTGGGACGCCATCCGGGACCTGGAAGAGGAATACCGCATCGGCATCCGCTGGTCTTTTTTAAAGCCCCTGATCCTGAAAATGGTTGAAATCCCGGAGCACCTCAAGCCGGAAGAATAGAATGCAATGAGGGTTTTCAGTGTTTCTTAATAACGAGGCGGCCATGTTTAAAAAAATTTTATTTGCGACTTCCGCGACTGAGGCCTGTGACCATGCGGCCCGGGTGGCCTTTGACATGGCCCGGCGTTACCATGCCCATATCGACGTGTTCCATGTCCTGGGCGTTCCCACCCGAGGGTACAGCCAGGTGGTAGTGGACCTGACCACCGGCGATGAGGTGACGCTGGATGACAATTACCGGGATCTGGTCAAGGAGGAAATCCGCTCCTACTATGATCATCAAATTCAAACAACGGACGATTTCGCCATCACCGTGACCATCGGCCACCCCCACCGGGAAATATTGAGGATCGCACGAGCGGAAAAACCGGATATCATCGTCATGGGCGGCAGCACCGGCGCGTCCGGCTCCTATGCCCATAAAAAGGCTGCCACAGGATCGACATTTCAGCGTGTGGCCAAGGCCGCCCATTTCCCGGTGCTGGTGATCAACCGGCCGGCCGCATCCTTCTGGGGCGGATTTTCCAATGTCGTGTTCGCCACGGACTTTTCAGACGCGGCGGACCATGCCTTTGCGTTCGCCTTTAAACTCGTCAAAGAACTGAATTGCGAATTCCACCTGTTTCACGCTCTGGACATCACCTGCTTTCAGACAGACAATTTCCACACCCAGGACACCATCGACGACCAGATCCGAAACGCCATCGCCCAGATCCGTTTCCGGTATGTTTCGAAAATGGGCGATTTCAAACCCTATGCCATGGAAGTGTGGGAGGGAATCCCGTTTGTTGAAATCGTCAAATACGCCCGGGAAAAGCAGGCGGACCTGATCATTATGGCCTACAACACACGCCAGACCGATGACCCAGAGGCGTCCATCGGGAGTGTCGCCGAGCAGGTCATCCTGCGGGCCAACTGCCCGGTCATATCCATCAACCGATCCGTCGGCAAAGAGTAAATAAAGGTTCCTTCCGAAGTTGCGGTCCGCCGGAAGCTTTGAACATCAGTTGAAAGGAGTTTATAATGAACAAGAAAATTTTAATTATTGAGGATGATCCCGCAGTGGCGGATTATCTGACCACGCTTTTTCAGGATAACGGATATGTTACTTTCTCGGCAAAATCGGCTCACGAAGGCATTGAGCTTGCCCGGAAAGAACATCCGGACCTGATCACTCTGGATCTGGAACTCCCGGATGAATGGGGCCCCCGGTTTTACCGGAAACTGTCCGCGGACAAAGACCTGAAAAACATCCCGGTTATCGTCATCAGCGGACTGTCCGGCATCAAATACGCTGTCAGCAAGGCCGTGGCCAGCATATCCAAGCCCTTTGACAGGGATGAACTGTTGAAACTCGTCCGGGAACATCTTGCTTAACCCGCATTCCCGTTTGCCGGCTGCCGAAACGGCCCGAAACCCTTCTTTTTGATTTTAAAAAT
>PCSG01000413.1:5476-8046 GCA_002772195.1 Desulfobacterales bacterium CG23_combo_of_CG06-09_8_20_14_all_51_8
TCATAGATCAAGACCGGGATCTTGCCAAGGCGCTGAAAGTCTATCTGGAGCGCCAGAAATTCGATGTTCACACCGCCGCATTCTCCCGCGGCGCAATGGAAATCCTTGCCCCCGCAACCCCTTCGATCATCCTTGCCGATCCGGACATCGTCAGCCCTGATGAAATCACCGCCATCCGGGAGATCCTGCGATCATCCCCCAAAACCCGGCTGATCATTTATGCCCTGCCGGAATCCCTTGAAAAAAATATGGAAATTTTTCAGGACCGGGCGTCCGACTACATCCGAAAACCGGTCAGCGGCTTGGAACTGGATATCGCTCTGAAAAAAGCCAGGAAATGGCTGGCTCTGGAAGAAAAACTGGAATACAACGCCGAAAAAATTACAACCCTGGAAAACGACCAGGCGCTTTTCCAGCAACTTTTCAACGAAGTGCCCTGTTATATCACCGTTCAGGACAAGAATTTCCGAATAACGGCCACCAACCGGCTGTTCAAGCGGGATTTCGGCCATGAAATCGGGGAGTTCTGCTACCAAATCTATAAGCATCGCACGTCCCCCTGCACCCACTGTCCGGTCTCGGCCACGTTTTCAGACGGCCGGCGCCATCAGACGGAAGAAGTGGTGACGTCCAAATCCGGCGAGCAATATCACGTCATGACGTGGACGGCCCCCATCCGCAACCAGGACGGGGAAATCACCCAGGTCATGGAAATGGCGACCAATATCACCCAGATCCGGCAACTCCAGGACCACCTGACCACCCTGGGCCTGATGCTGGGCTCCATGTCTCACGGCATCAAGGGAATGCTGACCGCCCTTGACGGCGGCATTTACCTTCTTGAAACCGGCATCACCCGGAAGGACCCGGACCGGACCCGCCGGGCATTTGACCAGGTGCGCGCCATGGTGAACCGTATCCGCAAAATGGTCCTGGATATCCTTTATTTTACCAAATCCCGAAAACTGGAATACTTGGAAATCGACGTGACGGAACTGGCCCGGTCGATCGCGGAAATCATAGAGCCGTCCGCATCGCTTCACGGGATTGAATTTGATGTTTCCCTGCCGCCGGCGCCGATCACCATTGAAGTGGACCCAGTGTGGTTTCGCAGCGCGCTGGTCAATTTTCTGGAAAATGCGGTGGATGCCTGCATGTCGGACACCGAAAGAGACGACCACCGCATCCAGTTCCGTATTTTTTTAAAAGATACGGGCCAGGTCTGTTTTGAAGTGACGGACAACGGCATGGGCATGGACCAGGAAACGCGGGAAAAAATGTTCACCCTGTTTTTTTCGTCCAAGGGTTCCAAAGGCACCGGCCTGGGACTGTTTGTCTCCAATCATGTGATCCACCAGCACGGGGGCGGCATCGTTGTGGAGTCCGAAGTCAAAACCGGGTCCCGGTTTGAAATCAGTATCCCGCGAACCCGCTCGGGCAACCATCTAATCAATAATTAAGAATAATCCAAGATAATTACAATATATGAGACTCACCACCAAAAGCCGATACGGCACCCGCATGATCCTGGATCTGGCCATGCATTCCGGAGACGGCCCGGTTCCCCTGCGCGAGATTGCCAGAAGGCAGAACATCTCTTTGAAATATCTTGAAAATTTAATCAGGAAGCTCAAGGCGGCAGGCTTTGTTTCAAGCAGCCGCGGCCCTTCCGGAGGCCACCAGCTGGCCCTGAAGCCTGAAAAAATCACCGTGGGGGACATCGTCCGGACCCTGGAAGAAGCCTCAGCCATCACCGACTGTTCGGAAAAAGACGAGAAATTGTGCGGGGTTTGCAACCAGGCCGGGGAATGCCTGTCCCAGTGGGTCTGGATCGAGGCCAGCCAGGCCATATTTGAGCGCCTGGATCAGATCACCATCGCCATGCTGCTGGAAAACCGGCGGACGTTCATTCAGGACGCCCGAGCTTACAGCGCGCAGCGGTGAGGCGATGGGGATCAACTCCCAGGCCCAGCCATGCTTCAGCGGCATTGCGGAGGGATGGGGTTCCCCAAAATTTTTCAGTCAGCGTCAAGCCGGATTGGGCCACGGGCGAACTGTTCCATGAGGGCTCGATCCGCCATGGACGCCAAAAAACACAGGCGATAAAAATTGGTAAACAGTCCTTTCAGCCGGAGCAATAGCGGCAGTTTCCATCCTGAACGCAAAAAACAGCCGCGAGTGGAACGAGTCGGGTCTTGAGGGTTTGTCAGGATTAGCGACAATCAAGGCGGCTTGCATGAACTGGTGAACTGTTTGGCGGCGTACCGTTTCACGGGTGTTGGGTGCGTATTTCTTTCCGTAGTGTTGCTCAAAGAACTCCATCATGGGAGTGATACCCATGAGTGGATCGGTTGCATCCTCCCATTTGCTGGCAGGCTTGAGACCGAGCAGTGACAAAAGGGTCAGGGCAGAGCGTTCGTTCTGTTGCTGTCTTGGAACTCCTAAATCATCTAAGATTGAGAGAGATTCCTTGATCTTGTCTTCCGCTTTTTTCCTGTTTACCTTATTGCTCACAGTTCAAGCACTCCTTTTCTATGATTGCATCAATGGTTTCCTGATCGGGCATTCTT
>PCSG01000256.1:0-2190 GCA_002772195.1 Desulfobacterales bacterium CG23_combo_of_CG06-09_8_20_14_all_51_8
CAAAGGTTAGCAATCTCCGCTCCACTGGCGATAGACCGTGTTGCCCTATTATGGGCAGGTCTTTATCAAGAAACATTTTGCTTCTCCGTAACTTCGCCCTTCCGGGCGGGGCACCGATGTATCGTCCGTCTACCAAAATACACACTTTTTACAAGAGGGTAAAGGATTTTGCTTGTTTCCTCTAAGTCCATGGTTGTGAGCCATCGATACACGATGTCGGGGGTGGGTATACACGGAGGCATTTCTTTTGCAGTTTCCATTATCCCTCGGATACACCACCCGGCCACAAGGCTTCCCGCACTGACGGTCAACAACAGAACAATCCAAAAGGTATTCGTCATAATGCCTCCTTGATAAACCGGCTCTCCGGACTCTTAAAGATCCGCCCGTCCTTTTCCTGCTTTCACCCAAAAATCGGGCACCCGATCCTCTTGGCGCATGCGGCACAATATTCCACCGTGTACGTCGTCTCTGGTTTGTCCGGGCAGGGACCCGGGGCAAACTGCTTCTCTTCGGGTGGCTTTGTCTCCGCCGTCAAGGGTTTGGCGGCCTTCTTTTTTAGTTTGTCTTTCAGGGTGTCGGCTGCCGGAGTTTCTACCTCGAACCAGTCAGCCGGTCCGGACATCCCGTCCTTTAGGGAGTTATAGACTTTCCGTAGGGAAATTAGTTGTGCCGGCGTAATTGTGTCGAGTCTCCGTTGAATTCGCTTCTCGATCTGCTCTTTCGTAACCTTAAACGCACCGAACGCCTCGACCAGTTTCTTCAGGGCCGCCGGACTTGTATCCGCCTTAGCTTTAAGGGTAGTTTCGCACTGAGACACGGCAGAGTCAACGACGTCGCCCGGTATGATCCCGAGAATGCAGGCCCGGAGGCGGCGGGCTCCGTTGTTTGCGACTGCTTCGTAGATATCTCTTGGATCTTCCAGGGAATACTTACCCTTTTTCGTGTAGCGTTCGTGCTTTACCTGAAAAATCTTCACTTGGCGGACATTGGTTTCCATATCCCAGGCAAAAGCTTCGACCGTGGATTCCCCATTTCTCTGTTCCAGTTCGCGAATTCCGAACTGAAGATTCCCCCACGTTTGGGCGATTGCCTCCGCCAGGCGAATGGAGGGTCCGGAGATTTCTGTTCCTCCCCGAGCATAGGAATATAGCGCCTCTTTTGCGAGACCTTCCCTCTGGCATGAAATAGAGATTTTCTCCATCGCCTCCATCTGGTTGCGCGGGAATTTCTTTGCCAAGAGGATAGCTCCCTGAACCTCTGCAATGGCCCTGTCCTGTTCTACCGAAACGAGCGCCTGGGGGCGCGTCGCCACCGGAGCTTGTGACATCGAATTGTATTTTGCGAGTTCTTCGGTCATGATTTTTCCCCCTTCAGGAGAAAACGCCGAGACGCTTCTCCTGTGATAGTGAATTGTTTATAAAGTTCCGGGTGGAGTTTCTGAAATCTTTTTGAAGCGAACGACACCCGGCCCTTCGATAATTTGTAGGTTACCAGGACATTCCCTTCGGGGTCGATCAATTCGTCTCCGGATTCTCCAAGGGTGATGATCAGTTTCCCCTTAATTTCTTCTTCCTGGGCCTCCAAAACCTTCGCTTGTTCACGGATACCTCTTAGGTCGTTCACCAGTTTGATCACCTTCTGGTTGGCAATTAGTGAGCCCACCGCCTCGCTTTTACCAAAGCGAGCGACTGCGTCGGAAAAAGTTACCGGGGGAGGGGGATCCCCGTCAAGGACTCTCTGCCAGAACGCAGAGGCTGCGTCGACGATCATCCCCTGGAGCTCCAGATCTTCCGGGATCTCATAAAGAACCGGAAGTGCTCCGCCGATAGAGACGACAATATCTGCTACCGGAAAACCTGTAACTAGCATATAGTGTTGCACCTGAAGCGTGTAGGAATCCGGGACCTGATTCGTCCCCGGCTCCCCCCAACCTTTCCCGGTCCGAGATGTCTTTAGCTCCACCACCCGTCTGTCGTCTGTAAACCCGTCAAGGTTTGCCAGGAGACAAGGATAGTCTTTGTGGAACAATATCTTATCTGCAAGCCGAACCTCGCGCCCCGTCGTATCCGAATAAAATTGCCGGAGTGTCGGCTCCATCCGGGTGCCCCAGTCCGTAGCCTCGTTTCCGGACCAGTCCTTTACCTCTTTACGCTTCTCCTGGTAAACCTGAAAAGCTGTCTTCCAGGG
>PCSG01000256.1:2217-7910 GCA_002772195.1 Desulfobacterales bacterium CG23_combo_of_CG06-09_8_20_14_all_51_8
CGACCCGCCCACCAGGCTGATGGGGGCGATCACGTCCCCGGGCCGCATATAGGCCTGAAGATACTTGGGGTTAATATATTTCAAAACCACGGCTCCATCCGGATCTGTATAAGACCGGGACCCTTCGGGAAAAATGAGAAAACTTTCCTTCATGATCTGTTTGAAAAGGTCGTAATCTTTTCGGGAAAAATCCCGCATGGCCTCGCTGAAATTTTCCGATTCCAGAAAATGCGCCAAGTCGTTTTGTGTTTTCTCGTCCATTAACGGGGTATGACGCGCCAGTTCATCAGCGGGGCCGTTCACCACAACCTTCATGAAATCATCATAGGAGAATTTCCGGATCAGATACAGACCGGCATCCGGCAATTTGATGAGGCACTGGGTGCGCCGGGCGGTTTTTTTCAATTCTTCGGCCAGACCCGAGGTCCGGATGGCGGTGGTTTTTTGAGACGGCACCGTGACAAAGAGATTGCCGACATTGGCCGCGCCGTTTCGCAGGACCAGGTTGGAAAACATCCGGGGGCCGACAATGGTGTTGCAGTTTTTGGTCAAGAGATGAAAGCCCAGTTTCCGGATCACGCTGCGGACAAAATACGGGCCCAGATACCCTTCGTGATGGCCCACAAAAAAAATGCGCCGTCCCTGATTTTTAATGGTGGAAAGCGTTTTCAATATGTGGACGGTGTCCGTAGCCGCGATGTCCTGGGGCCGGTCGTGTTTGAATGACACCTGATGGCCGTCCCGGTTGACCATTATGATATCAATGACTTTCCGCCTTTCCGCAAATTCAAAAAATTTATGCCAGAATGCCGTGTCCGGCAGGACGGGGAAAATGCTGCTGTCAAAGGCAAAGGGGATGGCCAGGAGTTGTTCCAGCCGCCCTTTTGAAAATTCCTGGAAAAATTTGTGCTGAAGCAACTGGCTCTTTTTTGCCTGAAGGGTCTGTTCGATGCGGGGAAAATGGGCATTGAGGTCCATGCCGTGGCTTGCGGCGAATTCCTCGACTTCTTCCATGAGCTGGAGAATTTTTTCATTGTGGGGGGGCCGCCGGAGAGAAAAGAGCTTTATCCGGATAAATTCAATTAATTCTCTGAAATTCAGATGATTTTTCCAGCCCCTCGCCCGTTCGATAAAGCCCCGGAAACATGAAAACCGCATCAGATACTGTTGGGTGTTGACTGAGAAACGGTCCGCCACCCCCGCCAGTTGCGAAAAAAACGAAAATATCCGGTCAAACGCATTGTACAGGCGTTTTTTCCCGTCCATTTTGGCCAGGGAGTCTTCCAGCTTTTCCTTGTTGTTTAACAGAAACCGGAGGATTTCTTCCGGGCTGTAATTTTCCTTGGCTTCGGTCCACCATTTAAACAATGGCGGGAGTTCCGGTCGTTTCATGGGGCACCTTTGCAGTGTTTCAGGCGTAACGGCCATCCTGACGGTTAAAGGGTTTGTCACATGTTTGCCTTATGAAATCAAGCAAATTAACACCGGAGGTGCAAGGCCCGGAGCGGTTCTGCTAAACGGCAAATGGCCTGCGGTTTTTTTGGGGATGCTTCTGAAGCAGGGGTTTATTTTTGTGGACAAAACGGCCACTGCTTTGCTAAAATTCTGAAAAAATGAAGAATTGTTCCAATGAAGCAAAGGTCGGCGGAAGGATGCCGGCCGGGAGATCCATTTTTTGAATACACCACCGTCTTTTTCGACATCGCCACTGTTTTTTGACCGGCGGGATCACCGGCTGCTGCGGATGGTCAACGACATGATATCCAAAGACCCGTCATCCCCGGATGATCAGCGGTGGTTTTTTCATTATTTCCATCCCCGGGGAATCAAGGAAATGGTGGAGTCCCGGGAGCTTCGCATCGCCTATGCGGTGGTTCACCTGCTGGCCTCACTGGAACGCGGCCAGATTGAAAACCGGTTAAACGCCCTGCACGCCCTTCGGGATGAAGTATTGTGCGGCGCGGACCAGGGGCTCAAAAAAAACACGGCCCGGGTCCTCTTGGAAATCATGAAGGAACTGGTGCGGGCCTATGGAAATTATTCGCGGCAGTTGACGTTGGCCCGGGATTTCAGTCTGGTGGCGACCGGAAAACCCCGCGTTGTCCGGGACTATCTGGAGCGGTATCACCTGCTGGAAATGCCCGAGGAATGGAACCAGCTCGCCTTTGACGACCATGTTCACGACGCCAACACCAAAGGCCGGAAGTCCGCCACCCATCTGATCATGGATGCGTGGATCAAGGGCATCCGACGCCTGCGGGTCATTTATTATAATTATATCCGGCCCGAGACCGCGGCGGAACTCATGGAGGCCGCCGACGCCATGGGCATCATGGTGCGCATCGGCATTGAGTTTTCCGCATCCTTTTACGGAGGGTTCGCCCAGATCATCTGGGTACCCCGGGGGTTTTCCGGCAGCCGGGATTTCTTAAGGTTTCTGGAAGAAGCGCCGGTTCATGCGTTTATGAACGACGGCCGGGCCGTGTCCCATCATCAGCAGGAATATGTAATAGCGGTTTTCAATGCATTTAATGAAACCCATCGCCTCACCATCAACAGCCAGATGGGAATCACCCTGCCCAGGCTCAGTTCCGATGATTTTTATCAGTTTGTCGGTCTGGGACAGGCATCCATGCTCCATCTGGCCAAGTTTATTCATACCCGGCTGCTGCCCGTCATAACTGAGAAGGTCAGTCAGCTCCGAAAAGATTACGCAAGGGCGGATGTCGAAGAAAAGGCGCTCATCGAAGATCTCGTCATCCGGATGAATCTCATGACGGTGGACGCCATCCATGAAAAATTTCTAAAGTCCGAGCAGAATCCGCAGGTTCCCGACATCCGCAAGTCCTGCCCCCTCACCCCGGTTCCCCGGCTCATGCAGCTCGCGCCCTGCGATCTCATCGACCAGTTGGCCGAACTGCATTCCGGATACCGGATTACCCTGAATCTGACCGATCTCAAGGTGGAAGACGTTCTGGAGATGATTTATGATTGCCGGGGGCGGATTTCCCGGCTGGAGATTTTCAACCTCAAGGACTATTCCAACTGCAAGGTGGATCACATTCCGGCGATTCACCGGCTTCAGCAGAGCTTAAACAACGGCAATGTAATTCAGATCAAGCAGATCATTCTGGAAGTCATTCACCGAATGGAGACCCAAGGGGATCCGGTGGCCCGGTCCCGGATACCCAAATTCAAGAAAATTCTCGATGACATTGAGACCCTGAAAAACATGTACCGGGTCCGGCCCCTCAAGCCCCGGGTGGGCAGTGATTCCACCGGACATATTGACCGGCTCTTCGGCATGGGTCTGGTGGTCATGGACTCCCTGCCGGCCCGGGTGCGGAAAAAAATTGAAAAAGAAGCCGGTTCTTCCCGGTTGATCATTCCGTTTCAGGTGGAAACGTCCCTGCATCGGATTTATCCGGTGACCCGCGAAGAAACCTCCTGGTTTGAAAAGATTTTTCGCTTCATCCGGAATATTCCCGGGTTTCAGTTTGCCGGCATGCAGCGCCGTGAGGAATGGGTGGCCCACGAGAATGCCACGCGCATGGTGCCGCATGGCAACATCGTGACCATGGGGGGACACCAGGGGGACAACACCAATCACCTGACCCTGGCGCCTCCGGATCCGGCAAAGGAAAAAATCCGTTTTTCCTGGCAGTATCTGAATCCGGTGCTGAAGAATTTCATCAAGATCTTCGCGGGATTTGTTCCGGCGTTTCTGACCTTTCTGCTGACCAATGACTGGTGGGCGCTCATGTATTTCGGGGCTGTGATCTGGTTTTTCATCACCGGGTTGCGCAATGTCATCCAGTCAGTGATGGCCGGGGGCGGCATCCGGCGATCCTCCTTGCTGAAATGGAATGATTTTGTCAGTTGGGACCGGTTGTCCGATTCCCTGTTTTATACGGGGTTTTCCGTGCCGCTCCTGGATTATCTGGTCAAAACCCTGGTGCTGGACCGGGGATTCGGCATCACCACCGCAACAAACCCGGTGCTGCTGTATAGCGTCATGGCCATGGTCAACGGGATTTATCTGACCAGCCACAACCTGTTCCGGGGTCTGCCCAAAGAAGCCGCCTACGCCAATTTTTTCCGCAGCGTGCTGTCCATTCCCGTGGCATTTGCGTTTAACGGGATCATCGGCGCGGTGCTGGGGGTTTCCGGAGCAGTCAACGCAGCCGCCATATTGCAAAGCTGGGCCGCGGTGATTTCAAAGGCCGCTTCTGATTGCGTGGCCGGTTTTATCGAAGGATATGTGGACCGGACCCATAACGTGAAAAACCGGCTCAGGGATTATCGGCAGAAAGTCGATCAGTTTCTCGACTGTTATGCGCGCCTGGAGATTCTGTTTCCCGAAGCCGATGCCTATGATATTATCGACCGGCCCGGCCAGTGGCTTTCGACCGCCGACCGGGAAGTCCGGGATCAGATCATGGTGCTGATCATCAATGCCCTGGATTTGCTGTATTTTTGGATGTATCAGCCCCGGGCCCGGACAGCCTTTAGCGCCATGCTGTGCCGGATGGAGCCGGATGAGCGCCGGGTTCTGATCCGGGCCCAGTCGGTGCTGACCCTGGAGCGGGAAATCAGCCAGATGTTTATCGACGGCATCGCGGGAAGGAATTTTTCAAAGCCTCTGGCGTTTTACCTGAACCGGTCCGAAGAATATTTAAAGGAGATTGAAAAACTGGACAGTTGTTTGTGATCCATGGAAAACCGGACTAAAAATCTTCTTCCGCTTCATCCTCCGGCTTCGTCTCTTCTTTCATTTTATTTTCAATGTCTTCCGCAAGCCGGTAATAATATGCCGCCACGGTCCGGCGGCCGTGCTTTTCGCAACCGTCCGCATAAATCTTGCATTTTTTCTTGAGCACGGCTTCGGTGTCCTGAATCTGCGGTTCCGTGAGAAAATCACCCTGAAGGATTTTTTTCAGCGCGTAAATCCGGTATTTATCAAGACCCGGGGCCCGGGAGAGCTGGTCCTCGTGTCCGCCGGTTTTGACGATCAGAGGCGTGTCGATCAGATACACCGGATACCGGCACGTGATGCGGAGCCATAAGTCATAATCCTCGCAGGCCGGGAGGGATTCATCAAAGGTGTTGACCTTTGTGAAGATGTTTTTTCGCATCACCACCGCCGACGGGCTGATCAGGCAGAGTTCCAAAGATGGCGTGAAGATCATGCCGGACAGTTTCCGGTGTTTTTTCATCGGGTTCACCCGTCGCCCATTGCGTATCCAGATTTCCTCGGTCTGGCAGACCATGGCGTCCGGGTTTTTTTTAAAGAATTCCATTTGGGTGGAGAGTTTTTTCGGGTACCAGTAATCATCAGAGTCCAGAAACGCGATCAAGGAGCTGGAAGCGACCGCAATCCCTTTGTTCCGGGCGGCGCTGACGCCGGAATGGGGCTGCTGGATGAGTTTAAGCGCCCCGGCGTATGGTTTCAGCAGAGTTTGCGTGTCATCTGTGGAGCCGTCATCGACAACGATCAGTTCAAAATCCTTGAAATCCTGTTTCAGCACGGAGTCGACGGCCTTTTTTAAACACCAGGCGCGGTTATAGGTGGGGATGATGACACTGACCAGGGGCGTATTCGTCGGATTTTTTGGCATGATTCCTTAATCAGAATTTTTTATTTGAAGGGGATCGTCAGCCGGTACACGCCGTACTCAAGGGTGGCCTTGACC
>PCSG01000425.1:0-658 GCA_002772195.1 Desulfobacterales bacterium CG23_combo_of_CG06-09_8_20_14_all_51_8
GTAGGAGGTAAAATTCATGACAGAAGAAAAACATGTGCTCTCAATGCTTGTTGACAACCAGCCGGGTGTTCTTTCCCGTATCGCAGGCTTGTTTAGCGGGAAGGGATTTAACATTGAAAGTCTTTGCGTTGCCGAAACTATTGATCCCCTGGTATCAAGGGTTACTATTGTCACAAAAGCAAACTTGCCGCTTATCGAACAAATTGAGAAGCAGCTTAATAAACTCATTAATGTAATCAAGGTGCGTGAACTTAAGGCTAAGGATTCCGTCCAGAGAGAAATGGCTTTGATCAATGTCCGGGCCAAACCCGAACACCGCGCTGAAATCCTGAGAACAGTGGATATTTTCAGGGGCAAAGTGGTTGACGTGGGGCCGGAGGATTACACAATTGAAGTCACCGGTGATGAAAGCAAATTGTCGGCCATAGTGAAACTTCTCAAGCCGATAGGGATCAAGGAGATTGCCCGAACCGGTATTATTGCACTGCAACGGAATCCAAATAAGATTGATAATAAACAGTTGAACTGCAAATAAGTAGCTATAGTCCTTAGCTGATGGCAATCGGGCGCGAAAATCTATCCAAAGGGAGACATTTTTATAAGGAGAATAATATGGCAAAGATCGATTTTGGTGGTGTTGTAGAAGAAGTGATTACTT
>PCSG01000425.1:878-3636 GCA_002772195.1 Desulfobacterales bacterium CG23_combo_of_CG06-09_8_20_14_all_51_8
GCCAGGCTTCCGTCATTTTCAGCATAGGCGATAATAAACTGTTCTTCCCGGGAGCCGGCGAAGGTCAGGCGGTAAAAATCCGCCACACCGACTTCAACCACCCGGTTTTTTTCATCCAGCCCTTTCCAGACGTAGCCACCCTGTAGATCGCTGAAGGTCCAGCCGACGATTTTTTGGTCCTGAAGAAAAACTCCGAGACCTTTGGGAAATCCCTCAAGACGAATCCGATCCATGTTCTGCTGCTCGGCGAGCACCGACACCCCGGAGAGTTCCGCCCGCCGGTCCGAATCCAGAGATACCCAGGTCATGGGCCGGTCCGGGTCTGCGGGAAATACCGGAGGGGTGGACAGGGGACCGCCGGGTTTAAACTGCCAGAGGCCGACATCATCATAATCCCCGATAATCCCGCCAAAAATTTCGAGTTCCTCTCCGGCAAGGGTGCGAAACACCCAGCGCTCCCCACCGATACACCAGCGCAGCGGGATGGCCACCCAGCCGCTTTCCGAAGCCGCAACCATCCGCTCGAGGACCGGATTGCCGGCAATATCATATAGAATGACCCGGCCGATGGCCACCCTCACATCCATGGATTGTTGTCCAAAGGGGAAATTAAACCTGGTTGAAAAATCGACTGATCCATCTAAAAACCGATTTGAAGAATCAAAGAGGTCGGATGATTTCCCGGGAAGACCCGTTTCCCGGCCGGGCGCAAAAAAAATCCAAAAAATAACGGCGGAAATCAGCAAGGCGGATAGTATAACAACTAAAAACAAAGCCCTGATGCTTTGAATACCGGAATCCAGACGTGCGCCGCAGTTCGGGCAGTAGGCAAAATAGGGTTTGACCGGTATGTGACATTTTTCACAGTGCATGTTCTACTTCAATACCTTTCCTTAATTCCCCTTTCTTATCATAAACTCCTCTTTTTATCATAAACTTATCATAAATAATGATATCGGCAAAAAATAAAGAACCAATTGACTTTTTTCCCGCCTGAATTTAAATTATAATTATTCTGGAATATTATCCTTTTCATACCAACGTGTTGACCCTTCGGAGGAAAAGAGAATGAATCGACTTCCCGCCCTGTCCGTCGTTTTAATCATGTGCCTGGCAGTTGCTTTCAGCAGTCCGGCCCCGGCTGCCGAAGACACGGTCAACCGGCCGGACATTGTGATCAAAATCAACCATTTAAACCAAACCCTCACCCTGGTCGACAAGCTGGCGGCGGGCATGGAACCGCCGGCATCCTCGCCGTCGTTTTTTCTCCGGCCCTTCCTGTTTGGGACCGACTGGATCGACCCGGCCAGGTCCATTGTTATCGGCATCCATTTCAATAAGATGCAGGCGGATGAAAAACCCGTGATGGCGGCCGTCATCCCCTTTGTCCGGCAAAATGAAGATTTTCACATTGCCTATAACGCCACGGCAAAAATGGATCATTACATCGTTTCCCTGCCGCCGGGTCAGGGGGGACCTGTCTCCGATCAAATGGGCCATGATCTTGACAAGCTTTCCCGGACGCCGGGAGACGGGGTTCTGTCTATGGAAATGGCCGCCAGCCAGCTTATGGCCAAGGCGGACTAACAAATTGAAAAATACCTTCAGACCCTTGAGCGCGAAATAAAAGCTCAGCCCGAGGCTGCCGGAAACCTTTCCCCCGAAGATGCGAGTCAAATGTTTAAAGGTTTGATTCAAATCGGAAAACAGGTTCAAACCCTTTCCATTGGAGCGGATATCACGGACTCCGAATTCACCCTGTTTTCCCATGTTCTGGCAGTTCCGAAAACGGAGCTTTCAAGGCTTTTTTCCAGAAATACCAAAACCAGCTTCAGCCGGATGGGCAACTACACCCCCCGGCATCATATCCATTTCAGGTCCGGCAGCTATGATATGACTGGCATGATACGTTTTTTAAACGCGGTTTTCGGAGAATTTTATAAAAAAATCGGCCTGGACCTGGCGGCTATGGAAACCATGGCCGCCCACTTCACCGGTGAAACCGCCGGCGGGCTGTCCTTTACCGATGCGGGCTTAGAAGTTGAAATGATAGCCGTGCTAAACGACACCCAAACCTCCGGGCCTGATTTTCTGACATCCGTCTACCTGCCCTGGATCATGGACTATGGACAAAAAATGGCCGATCTTTTCAATCAGCAGCATCCGGACAAACCAATTCAAAACATTTTCTCAAAAATGCCGGGAACCACGATTGACGGCCATCCGGTGTTCGGAATAACCGGAGAGATCCCGTCTGCCCTGTTCCAAACGCCGGGAACGGAATCCATCAAATTCAGCTTCCGCACCATTGCCATCGATCATCTGCTGCTGACCGCGGCGGATGATGATCGCCTCAAACAGCTCATTTCCATTGCCAAAACCCTGGAAGAAAAGCCCTTGGATGGCCCGCTGATGCGTATGGATATGGATCTCAACGCCTATGTCGACGCAGTCCGGAAAATGACCCCGGCGCCTCAGACCAAAGTGAACTTTGATCTGCCGGAACTGGGGAATCTTGTCTACACACTCGACATGGCAGGTGGAAAACTCAGCAATACCTATGGGGTCCAGATCAAGGACATTCTGGCCATGGCCTCGGTATTTCAAAAGATTGCCGCCGCGAGCGCGCAAGACAGCCGCCCCGATGCCCATGGGCAGGCTTTGTCCGATGCCTTGCCAATAATGCCGCCTCCCTCACCCGTTGCCCAAACGCCGAAACCGCCGAAAGAAGACACTGCCGCGTTCTGGGTGGACAAGG
>PCSG01000425.1:3675-8492 GCA_002772195.1 Desulfobacterales bacterium CG23_combo_of_CG06-09_8_20_14_all_51_8
TACGCCACTTATGGGAATGATAAAGAGGCCATCCGATTCTTTGAAAAAGCCCTTGCCATCGAACCGGACAACTCCCGGGCCCTGTTTAATCTGGGCCTGTCCCACAGTTCCCTGGGCGACTACGACCAGGCGGTGAATTTTATCAACAAGGCCCTTTCTTTAGAGCCGGATAACGGTGACTTTCACTATGGGCTGGGCTGGATCTATCTGCTGAAAGGCGATGCCGCCAGCGCCATGCCCCACATCGGCACCGCAGCAGATCTTGGCAACCCGGATGCCCGGAAATACCTTATGAAAACATCGCCCCGGGAACAATGAGCATTCAGCGCCCTGCGAAATGGGTACTCCATGGCCGCATTGTCATCAGGGAGGGCCAGTATTTTATTGATTTCCGTTTTATATTTCTTTACTATAAGTATTAAAAAAAGAATGCTTCCCGTCGTAAACAGGTATCTTTGTTCTTCTTTGGAAATCCCTTAGAAGTTCAAAGTTGAAAGTTATGGACTTTGGATCAATTTTTAAAAAATGGAGCGCAGCGACTCCGAAACTTTAGGCTCTTTGAACTTCAAACTTATTCTATGTCCTGTCTTCTGTCTACGGATTTTCAGAGGGGATATAGGTCGATTTCTGAAATTCTGATGAAATCTTTTCTATTAAATGTGGCGATGCGGTTTATTCCATTGGCAAGACCTATGCCGGCGATTTCAAAATCATGAATTTGAAGTCCTGCCGGTTGATAGGTTTTAAGAAGATCCATCAAGATGTCACAAGAAGCTTTGGTAGGATATAAGATGTTGAAAACGGTGTTAAACTCCTTGATGACAGTTAAACTCCTTGATGACAGTTAAAGCATCGTTGATTGATAAGGAATTTTTCGGAATGCGGGTCATTACAGCCAAAAATTCCGAGAGATTTTTTGATGTTGTATAAGGATTTAGACTGGTATCGGAAATAAGATTTCGAGCGGGTTTAAAAAACTGTGAATCCTCATCAACTAAGTAAATCAGGACATTGGTATCAACCAGAATTTTATTCATATGCGTTTTCGCGGATATTCATTTGATCGAAAGCACCATTTAACTTAAAGGAATGAATCCGTTTTTCAGGGTCTTTATTCTTTTTTATACTGGTAAGATACGCATATACTTTTTCCACCAGTTCATCGGGCATCCGGTCAATCTCGTTTTTCAGGCAATCTTTGTTTATCATGGCTATCTCCTTTAATCTTTTGAATATATAAGTAAAATAGTGTGTAGAGGGGTCATAGAGGGGTCTGCTCTTGACTCTTTAGTTCAATTGAGAAAATATCCACCGCCGTCATCAAGAGCCAAGAGCAGACTTGACCCCATGTGTGACCCCATGTGAAGAAGGCGTATTTTCAAGAACCTCTTCCCTTAACTCGGCGATCGCCACATCCCAATCAAGAAATCTCAGTTTTCCTTGTTCCTCCAGTCTCCGGCGTTCTTCCAGCACCTGACGATGCCAGGCCGGTGATGGAAGCGCGTCGGGTTTCCGGGAAATGTCCGCCCAAAGCGCTTCCATGGTCTCCAGCTTGTCGGCAAGCGTCATTTTATCTAAGGACAATTCGATGGGCGTCAATAATTCCTTTGCATTTTTCTGATCGAAAGCGCCATTTAACTTAAAGGCGCGAATCCGTTTCTCCGGGTCTTTTTTCTTTTTAATTTTAACACTGGTAAGGTATGCATATACTTTTTCCACCAGTTCATCGGGCATCCGATCAATTTCGTTTTTCAATCGGTCTTTGTTTGTCATGGCGATCCCCTTTAATATTTTGAAAATATATAATCAAAATAGTGTGTTTCAGCTTGTTTGTCAACACAACAGTAGGGTCAAGTCTGCTCTTGACTCTTTGCTTTCGATCCGTTATCAGCGGAAACGGTGCCGCGGAAACGGTGCCGCGGGAGAAATGGTGCCGGGAGAAATGGGGAGAAATGGTGCCGGAAATGGTGCCGGGTCTTGAATCGGAAATGGCGGAAATGGTGCCGGGAAATGGCGGGAAATGGTGCCGGGTCTTGAATTGTGAATCAATCTGCTCCCCGGAGATGGGGACCTGAAGATTTCCGCATTATTTCACCAACCGGGAAACGTCGCGCCAGGACAAGATTTGAGCTTTGGATCGCTTCTGGGAAAGGTCACCGCCATAAACGATATGATTTTTCAAGGCCTGTTGATTGTCCGTATTTTTCCAGAGATCGGAAAAGCGGTCCAAATTTTTAAAAAAATCCTCGGACAGGGTGGCGCCTGATTTTATCTCAACCGCATCCATGCCGCCTCCCTGTTCAATAAGAAGGTCCATTTCAATCCCGCGCGTCTCGCGATAGTGAAACATCCGGGGCACCCCGCCGCCATGCACTCTATTCTTGTAAATTTCGGCGATCACCCAGCTTTCGAATATCGCGCCCCGATGCGGATGATGGCGAAGCTGTTCCGGTTCGCGGATTCCCAGCAGGTAACAAACCAGTCCACTGTCAAAAAAATGCAGCTTGGGCGTCTTAACAACCTGCTTCCGGATATTGACATGCCAGGGAGGAAGACGGTGGACAATATAGCTGGTTTCCAAGACAGACAGCCAGGAGCGGATGGTGTTATGGGAAACACCGGCATCGCTCCCCAGCGCTGAAAGATTAATTTCCTGCGCGGTCCGTCCGGCGCAGAGCTTCAGAAAACCTGAAAAAGGCTGAAGATCGCCGACGTTGATGACCTGACGAACGTCGCGTTGAATATAGGTTGCCGTGTAATCCGCCAGCCATTGATGGGCCGGGATATTCTGATCGAAAATTCTGGGATAAGCGCCCTGAAAGAGAACGGAAAACAAATCGTTGGATGCGTTCGGAAAGGCGCGAAGTTCCTCGAGCGATGGCGGCAGAAGCACCAGAATGCCGCATCGCCCTGCCAGGGATTGAGAGATGGATTGCGACAGGCCGAAATGCTGAGATCCGGTGAGGATGAAGCGTCCGGATTCAGGGTTTGCGTCGATTTCCGTCTGGAGATAGCTGAGCAGGTCGGGGGCGTGCTGAATTTCATCGATGATGGCGCCTTGCTCATATTCTTTAAGGAATCCCCGGGGGTCGGTGCGGGCATATTCCTGGGTGTCGATGGCTTCCAGGGAAACATAGGGCTTTTGGGGGAATACCATGCGACACAAGGTGGTCTTTCCCGACTGGCGGGGACCCGTGACCACGACTACAGGATAATAACCTGAAAGTTCGATTAATTTTTTTTCAAGGGTTCGTGAAATCATGGCAAATAAATAGCGCTAAGTGCATAATTTGTCAATTGGAATTACAATAAATGCTCTTGGCGAACGGAGGACGAAAGGCCCCCAATAGGGGGGTCACCCATTAAAGGGCTCGTCTTCTCTTGACTCTTTAGTTCAATTGAGAAAATATCCACCGCCGTCATCAAGAGCCAAGAGCAGACCCCATGACGGAATCCGTTGATTTACCGGAAAGAATGGTCTATATTAATCTCTATCATTTGTCATCATATGCATAAGGAGCCGCGCAATGGAAACCACCGCTAAAATTTTTTAAAAACGGCCGCTCTCAGGCGGTCCGGCTGCCAAAAGTTATCAGGGTTCAAATATGGAAATCGGGCCGGCCATTGTTTTGTTTTACAACACCCAGTTCTGGCAGTCCCTGGACATGAAACGGCGTCTGGAATAGCTGGCGGAAAAATACCAGGGCAAAGCGAAATTCGCCATGTTCCACTGGCAGGTCAACGATGATCCGTCCCGGTTCAAACTGGAAATGCTGCCCACCGTCATCCTTTACCGGAACGGCGGGGAAATCGACCGCATCAAGGGCATTCCGCCCGAGGAAAAAGACCGGGCCGCCTGGAACGATGATCTGGAATTGTGGTTTCTGAAAAATGCCATGGAACTGAAAGGCTCGGAATATTCCGGGGACTTCACGTATCTTTTCAAAAACGGTTATACCCTGCAGGTGGGGAATTATTGATTCCTGATGAACGATGGATAAGGAGTAGAATCCATTGACTAACCGGAATGGTATATATTAATCTATATCATTTATTTCGTCATTCACAAGGAGCAACGAAATGGAAACCACCGCGAAAATTTTTAAAAACGGCCGTTCCCAGGCGGTCCGGTTGCCAAAGGAATTCCGGTTTGCCGGGGATGCGGTCAAAATTCAGAAAGACGGGAGAAAAGTTATTCTGGAGCCCTTGGAACGCACGGAATGGCCTAAAGAATTCTGGAAATTATTTTCTTCCGACTCGGACTTTGATATTCCGGCGCCCCTGTCTTCCAAACCGGTTGATCTGGACAAATTCTGATCATGCGGCTGCTGGATACCAATATTGTCAGCTACTGGATGCGCGGGGATAAGACCGTTATTTCACGATTGAAGGCCTTTCGTCCCTGTGAATTGGCTATTTCCGCCATCACCCTTGCGGAGATTCTCTATGGAATTGAAAAATCACCCATCAGAAAGCTGGACCGACGCCAAAAAATCGACAGCATCTGTTCTCAACTGAAAGTCGTTGTATTCGAGGAACACGCCGCCGAAAAATACAGCATCATCCGTGCGTATCTGAAAAGAAAGGGCGCTCCCATCAGTGAAAGGGATTTACAGATTGCCGCCATCGCCATTGCCGGGCAGTACATTGTGGTTACTCACAATACAAAAGAATTTAAACGCATTCAGGATCTGGCCCTGGAGGACTGGGCGGAAAGCGGATCTCAGATGTGAAAACAGTTTAAAAAGGGATTCGATTTGAAAAAAGAACGGATCATCGCCTTTAACAAAAAACTGTTCAAGGCCTTTCAGATCAGG
>PCSG01000425.1:8548-11702 GCA_002772195.1 Desulfobacterales bacterium CG23_combo_of_CG06-09_8_20_14_all_51_8
TTCAATTGAGAAAATATCCACCGCCGACATCAAGAGCCAAGAGCAGACTTGATCCCCATAACCTCCCATGGCCCAATCGCTTGACGATCCATTCTGGGAGAATTCCGGTGACATCATATCGATTTAGAGAAAGGGGTCTCCTATTACCTCTTTCCCATCCTATAGATTTCCCCCTTTTACTTTTTCTTTACGGGCAAGAAAAGTAACAAAAGCTGCGCCGGTGATCCCTGCTCCTCTTGACGTTTTCAAGATGAAAAACCGGCCAAAATTTCAACGTTTCTCCAGTCCGGGAATCATGAGCGGGGTCTTGGTCAGATCCACCACCCGGGCTTTTCCGGGGTCTTTGGTTTCCGACTCCGGGATGATGATTTCAAGGGGCTTGCCTTCCCCGTCGGTTAAGGCGACCATTCCGGTATAGGGCGGGTCCAGCATCAAGACGCAGATTTTATAACACCGTCCGGGTTCAAGGCCCCGGGCTTTGAAAAAATTAAACGCCCCGAAGACCGGCAGGCCGATGGCCGATAGTTCGGACTGCGGAACCAGGCGATTGAATCCGTCCAGATAGAATTTTTGTTCCGGCTGGCCTGGACTCTGAACCACTTTTCCGGCGTCATTCATCTGAACATTGAGTTTGCCCGTGGTTTCGCAGGGATACAACCGAAGAAGGGTCTGGCCGCTGATATATTCCCCCACATCGGCGATGTTCGCGATCGTGCCTTTGATGGTCACCCGAAATTCCGGCTCCTCGCAAAAAGCCGGGCTTCCAACCCAAAAGACCGCCGGAATCAGGACGCATATGATTAGTTGCTTCAGCGAAAACTTTGTTTTTTTCATTTTAACCTCGCTTTCCTGTTTTTTATGTTCATTCTCCCTCTTGGCCGTTCTTCCTTGAACGATGGAGGTTGGATGTTCGATGTTGACCGTTCCCCTTTCCGCCCGGTGATCCGCTGTTTCTGCCGCTCTTTCCCCTGCCGGGTTTTTTCCACAAAGCAGGCCTCGCCGGTAAACGGGTTCGTTCCCGTCCAGTACATAAGCGTCGAATAGGTGCTTGGTGTGGGCGTAAAAACCTGGACCTGTTCCGGCAGGACCCTCAGCTCCCGTAGGGCAAAGGCCCGCAGGTCGGCCATATCGGCTTCCCTGCATCCGGGATGGGCCGCCATCAGGTAATAGGTCAGAAACTGATGGAGTCCATTTTTTCGGGTGATGCTATCAAACAATTTCTTGAATTTGATGGTGTTTTCCGGACCGGGTTTTCCCATTTTCGCGAGCACATGGGCCGCCGTATGCTCCGGCACGATTTTCATCTGGCCGGACACGTGATGACGCACCACGTCCTCCAGATACCGAATGCCGTTTTTTGGGTCCGCCAAGACCATGTCGTGGCGGATGCCCGAGGCCACCACCACTTTTTTCACGCCCGGAATTCTTCGCAAATCCCGCAGCAGGTCCATCTGGGGACCGTGGTCGATATGGAGTTTCGCGCACGGATCGGGAAACAGGCACCGCCGGTCCGGACAGCTTCCTTTGGCGGCTTTCCGGGCGCATTCGATAGCGTACATATTGGCCGTGGGACCGCCCACGTCCGCGATGGTCCCCTTAAATTCCGGATGGGCCACCATTTTCCGTGCTTCTGAAAGAATGGAGGCATTGCTCCGCCAGGTCACCCGGCGGCCCTGGTGAACGGCAATGGCGCAGAAATTACATTCCCCATAACAGCCCCTGTGGGTGGTGATGGAAAACCGGATGGTCTCAAGGGCTTTCACGTCCCCCTGACGTTTATAATAAGGATGCAGATCCCGCGCGTAATCCAGATCATGCACCGTATCGAGATCAGGACCCGAAAGGCAATGGGCCGGCGGGTTCTGGATCAGATATCGGGTGTCCTGCTGCTGCGCCAGGGGCCGGGCCGTGACCGGATCGTTATTACAATAAAATTCGCCGAACATCCGGGCAAAGGCGTCCTTGTCCGTCGCGCAGGCCTGATAGGGGGGCAGCTCTATACATCCTTCAGGAACGCTCTGGGCCAGATAGCACAGCCCCCGGATGTTCCGGGGATCATCCCCATGTTTAAGAGAGCGGGCCAGTTCCGCCACAGACTGCTCGGCCATGCCGTAAAGCAGATAATCGGCCCGGGCGTCGACTATGATGGATCGTCTGATCCGGTTTGTCCAGAAATCATAATGGGCCATCCGCCGCAAACTGGCCTCGATGCCGCCGAGGACGATGGGCGCGGTGTTTTTAAAATACCGGCGGATGAGGTTGGCGTAGACGATGGCGGCCCGGTCCGGCCGGCGGGGGTTTTCACCGCCCGGGGTATAGTCATCTTTCTGCCGGCGCTTGCCCGTGGCGGTCCAGTTGGCCACCATGGAATCCACGCTGCCCGCGCTCACCCCCCAAAACAGGGCCGGTTCGCCCAGCCGCCGGATGTCTTGATCTGATTCCGGTTCCGACCCCGTGTCCGGCTGGGCGATAACGCCCACGCGAAACCCCGCGGCCAGCAGCACCTTGCCGATGACCGCCACCCCGATCAGGGGGGAGTCGATATAGCTGTCGCCGGTGATCAGAATCACATCCAGACGGCCCCAGCCCAGGGCCTTGACTTCTTTTTCGGTGGTGGGAAGAAACATGGGGGTCAAGGACTACCTGTAATCCCGCAAAGCGGTAGTTTTCAAAAAAGAGCCTATTCCGTATGCAAGGCTTCAAGAACCGCTCCGGGATTTTTGGATGCCACGCGCAACAATGCTTTTGCAGGCCCTTCCGGCTGCCTTCTCCCTTGTTCCCAGTTCTGCAGAGTACGAACACTAACCCCGATCATCAGCGCAAATTCTCCCTGGGAGACATTAAGCTTTTCGCGCACCGTCTTAATCTCCGGCGCCTTGATTTCATAAACACGGCCCCGCGCCCTGTTTCCCGCTTTTATCTCACCAGCTTCTTTTATGCTGGCAACCAGTTTTTCGAAATCTTCCTTTTTCATGATAACAACTCCTTTACCATCCGAATGATCGTCCGAAAGCAGATTTTGAATTTCTTTTGTGAAAATGGATGTTTCAATAAATAACATAGCTGAACTATACGCCATTGGCGCACAATATCAAGGGGGGCTTTTTATTATAGCTTAAAAAACAAAAGAATTAGAGGCCCGGTTCCATTCAGA
>PCSG01000323.1:0-1223 GCA_002772195.1 Desulfobacterales bacterium CG23_combo_of_CG06-09_8_20_14_all_51_8
TGTTTTCCAATGACCCGCCGTATTCTTTGGAGGATGCCCGGCCAAAAATCAAAGCGGCCCTTGACGGCTCCCCCCAGATTTTTGAATGGCTGACGACGGACCATACCGGAAAAAAATTGTGGGTTGAAATCAGCGCCAAAAAAATAATTTTATTCGCCGGATCCCGTCTTCTCTTTTTTGTTCGTAAAATCTCCGACTGCAAAAAAACCGAAGAACGCCTTCTCCGTTTCATCAGCATCGTCGATCAGATCGGCGAAGGGGTCGCCACTGCGGATTTGAACGGGATTATCACCTATGTCAACCAGGCCTGGTCGGACATGCACGGCTACTCTTCCCAAACCCTCATCGGCAAGCATCTGTCCGTGTTTCACAGCGACGAACAAAATTTAAACGAGGTCACCCCCATCAACAAAAAAGTCCTGCGTCTGGGATATCACCGGGGGGAAGTCGGCCATAAACGCTCCAACGGCAGCCTGTTCACCACCTATATGACCAGCACACTCCAGAAGGACGAGAACGGAAGGGTTGTCGGGTATATCGGCGTTGCAACAGATTTATCCGAACAGAAAAAAGTCGAGGACGCCCTGCGGGAAAACGAAATTAAATTCCGGTACCTGTTCAATCTGTCCCCCCAGCCCATATCCATGACGGACTTGAATGGCAAGATTCTGGATGTAAATGAAAAATTCTGTGAAAAAATGCGGTATTCCCGCAAGGACGTCATTGGAAAAAGTCTTCTGGATCTTGGCTTTCCAGCGGAAGACCGGCAGCGGTTCATTGACCAGCTCACCCAGAACGGCGATGTCGCGGGTTATGAAATTTCTCTTCAGCTCCTGAACAAGGAAGTGATGCAGGTTCAGCTCTATGCAAAGCTTATCGAGATCAAAAATTCATTCTACGCCCTGACGGTTTTTCATGACATCACCCCTCAGCATCGACTGGAGGCCCAATTGGTGCAATCCCAGAAAATGGAGGCCATCGGCACCCTGGCAGGCGGCATCGCCCACGATTTTAATAATATCCTTTCGGCGATTCTCGGATATATCGAGTTGGCCAGAATCTACATCGAACCGGACAATAAAGTATTTCAGTACCTGGAAGAAGTTTTCAAAGCCGGCAACCGGGCCAAAGACCTGGTCCGTCAGATCCTGTCCATCAGCCGCCAGACGGAGCAGAAACGCAAACCTGTCAATATTACCGTTATTATCCGGGAAGCCTTGCAC
>PCSG01000323.1:1295-2661 GCA_002772195.1 Desulfobacterales bacterium CG23_combo_of_CG06-09_8_20_14_all_51_8
CGGCCAGTCCATGAAGGAAAAAGGCGGCATCTTGACCGTAACCCTTGGATCAGAAGAGTTTCCCCCGACGCTTAGAAAAAAGGATACGGAGCTCGCCCCTGGGAAATATATCAAACTGACCATCAGCGATACCGGATACGGAATCTCCGAAGTGGACAAAGAACGGATTTTTGATCCCTACTACACCACCAAGGCACAGGGCATGGGCACGGGACTTGGCCTTTCGGTGGCCCAGAGTATCGTCAAAAAACACGGGGGCAGTATTCATTGCTCAAGCAAACCGGGCGTCGGCACGGATTTTATTATTTATCTGCCGGTGATGGATAAAAAAAATGTCAGGGAAAGTACAAATGTTCCCGAAATCAAGTCTCTGCTTCCCGTGGGCACAGAACATATTCTTCTGGTGGATGATGAGGAAACCATCATTGACACCGGACGTGGAATGCTCGAATACCTTGGGTACTCCGTGGAAATTTTCAACAGCAGCCTGTCCGCGCTCAGAGAATTTGAAAAATCTCCAGAGCGTTATGACCTGATTATTTCGGATATGACCATGCCGGAAATGAATGGGGATGAAATGGCGAAAAAAATGATCCTCATCCGGCCGGATATTCCCATCATTATCTGCACCGGTTATAATCCTCAGATTGATGAAACCGCGGCAAAAGCCATGGGGTTAAAGGCGTTTATCTTCAAACCCCTGACCTTCCACAAACTGGCCACCATCGTGCGGGGCGTTCTGGACAGCACCCGGCGGACTGTTTAAAATTTCCGAAATCATCATCGAGGGGGAAGTGAAAGGGAAAACAGGGCCAGGTTTCCCAAGGAATGGATGACGATGGGGGTCATGAGGGATTTTTCCCTTTCATAGGAGAGACAGAACACAATCCCGCCCACCAGCTGGGGCAGGGGGATTCCGGAAATTCCTGTGTGGGCGGCGACAAAAGCAGTCGTGGAAATGATCAGCGCTCCGAAAATCGCTCCATAATGCCGGTTCGGCAACAGTCCGTTCAGAGCTGCCTTTACATACCCGTAAATCACGCCTCGAAAAAATATTTCTTCCGCCACGGGCGCCAGAATTCCGCCGACCCCGAAAAAAAGAATCTTCTCCCATGAATTCTCCGGCAGATTCACGTGAATCAGCTGCAAGGGCTGGATTCCTGAGAAAAACAGCACCCACCCGGCCAGAGCCGCGACCGTTCCGAATCCCGCTGACCAGACAAGCCCCCGATAAAAACCCGGCCGGAGCCGGTCCCGGGACAGACCGATGGCTGACACCCCGTTATCAAACAGATACAGGATCATCAGAATCATAGCCACCTCCCCGCATCGGGCAGCGGCGGTGGTGATCAAGGGACTTGCAGGC
>PCSG01000323.1:2677-9242 GCA_002772195.1 Desulfobacterales bacterium CG23_combo_of_CG06-09_8_20_14_all_51_8
CTTCCACGAAAAAAACCGCCATGAAGATGCCCATTATTGAAACCGTATTTATTTTTTCTGTGTCCATCCCAGTCTTTTCAAAGCTTTATAGGCATACCATTGAACATACCAGTGATCGGAACTGTTCATGCGGCGAAGAATATCAGGAACCGCCCGGGCGTTCTTTTGCTTTCCCAGGCTGTACAAGGCCATGCACGCGACATTGGGCTGGGGGTCGTCTAAAAGCCTCAAAATCAGCTCATAAGATTTTGATGCGCGGCTGTCTCCCAAAACCCTTGCCGCCCAATAGCGTTCGGGTGTCACAGAGCTTTGGGCCATGGCTTCGATCCCGGAAAACCGGTGAAGGGGAAGTTCCTGGTCCTCGATAATTTTAAGGGCCGCGACGCGATCCCGCCAGCGGGCCGATGCCAGGCTCTGGTTCAGATCACTGTCGGAGGCGGTCTTATCCAGCGGATTACCAAACAAAAACGCCGGTCCCGTAAAAACCAGCACGCATAGCAGGCCGGCCGCGGCAAAACGAGGCTTCCAGGAGCGGATGAAAAAAAGGCCGGACATGATCAGGCTATGCAGAAATATATAGCTGATCAGCGGGGAAACTCCTATCAGGCTGAGGAATGTAATTTTTCGCAGAAATCCGGCAGGGTCGGTTTTTTCGGAAATTTTTTCAAGAACCGTGTCCGGGGCTTTCAGAAAATCCTCGATACCCAACTGATCAATCTTTTTTCCATGCCTCTGGAAAATCAGTGCGTTGTTTTCTTCATTGATGATTACATCTGCGGCGAAATTTTCCTGCACCGGCAGATAATCCCGCTCGATCAGGGTCGTCTTGATCCGGTCATAAAGGTTTTTGTCCGCGACTTTTATGATACAGGATTTTAAGAGTTTCTGGTCCAGGGATTTAAAGGCTTCGGCCGGATAAAGCGTATAGCGATAGTAGAAAGCGTTGATTTTTTCCCCAATGGGATTGGACAGCAGCAGATAATCCCGGATGGAGACAAAAGCATCGCCATTGAAACGCGGCACCCAGATCGCCAGAATGATCCCGATGACCGCCAGATGAGCGATAAAAAGAGAAAAGAGGGGGTGGTTTCGGCCGTCTGAATCCGGCAGGTCCGGAAAAAATTTAAACGTGGCAGCGCCGGCGGCCGCAATGGTCAGCCCGCAGGCCAGGATCATCGGGAGGTGATAGTGAAACCGGATCGCCAGAAATCCCGCTGCCGCCGCAAACACCAGCCACAGGCCGAAACTTCGGCGTGAAAACCGACGCCAGATGCTCACCACCAGAAACGTCGCCACGGTCAGTCCGGCCCCGGTGGTCAGGGCGAAAAACACGCCACCGCAGAACGCGGGCCGCCATTTAAGAAGAGAAGGCAGGACCTGCGCATTGGGCACAACCACAAACCCGGCGGCTTTGATGGCCGTAAGGGTGTGATACAAAGAAACGTCGGAAAAATAAACGAAAACGCTGAACAGGGCCTGGGCCGACGCTATACCGGCGAGAAATACGGCCACCGGGTAGAAATAAAATTTCATTTGGCTTGGGTGATCAGATGCGCCATGGCGTCTAATGCCATGATATATCCATAGCTGCCGAATCCGGCGATCTGGCCGGCGACCACATCGCGGATCAGGGACTCATGCCGGAAGGATTCCCTTTTATAAATATTGGACAGGTGAATTTCAATCACCGGAATATCCAGCAGGAGAATGGCGTCGCGAATGGCCACAGAGGTATGGGTGTAAGCTGCCGGATTAATGATCAGGCCGCTGAATCCCTGCCGCGCCTGCTGGATTTTTTCCACAATCGCGCCTTCATGGTTGGACTGGAAGGCCTGGACGTCAACTCCTAGTTCAGCCCCCTTGGCTGCCAGGGCGGCGTTGATTTCATCCAAGGGGGATGCGCCGTATGTTTTTGGTTCCCGGTCGCCCAGCATATTCAGGTTCGGTCCGTGAATCACAAGAATGGTGTGCTTCATGTTATTGTTTCCCTTTCGTGAATGAGGCAACCGTCAAAACCGGTCCTTCAGATTTTTAATGGATTTTTTATAATCTCCGGTGCCGAAGATCGCGGACCCGGCCACAAACACATCGGCTCCGGCGCTTGAAATGCGGGCGATGGTTTTCTCATTCACGCCGCCGTCCACCTGAATCAGCGTGGGAAGTCCTTTCGCATCAATCATCTGTTTGAGGCGTTCAATTTTTTCAATGGTGTTGGGAATAAAGGATTGTCCGCCAAACCCCGGATTCACGCTCATCAGCAGCACCAAATCAACGTATTCCAGAACCCATTCAATGGTATCCAATGAAGTGGCTGGGTTTAACACCACCCCGGCCTGGCAGTCGGAACATCTGATCAGATCGATGGTGCGGTTGAGGTGCGGGCAGGTTTCAACATGCACGGAAATCAGATCCGCGCCGGCATGGGCAAAATCCTGAATATAATTGTCCGGGGTTTCGATCATCAAGTGCACATCCAGGGGCAGGTCCGTAATTTTGTTGACCACTCCTACAATCATCGGGCCCATGGTGATATTGGGAACAAAATGTCCGTCCATGACATCAATGTGGATCCAGTCCGCGCCGGCAGCTTCCGCATGGCGGATTTCATCGCCTAAAATCGTAAAATCCGCGGACAGGATTGATGGCGCAATAAGCTTCACTAAAGGTTTCTCCAAGGTGTTTGGCCGGGCTGAAAAGAGCGCTTTTTAATATCATGGCGCTATCCTGCCATGCCGTGTAAAGTTACCCCTAATCATAAATTTCACTGATGATCAAGTCATCATTTTTATACAGAAAAATTACCGACATGGATAATTCCGGCGCGATGATCCAGACTTCCCTCTCCGGGGGCATGAGCTCATCATAGAGCATCCATGTGGCCCCGAAAGCCATGAGTTCCACGCGGATGTGCTGCTTTAAATACCCCGACGGCACCCGGTATCGGAACAAGGGATTCCTTTTTTTTCCCAATTCTGAATTCTTCTCGTCCCGGGCGGGTTTCCGGTTGACCTCGAGATGAATTCGGGACCCTTCCAGCACATGATGTCCCGCCGGCGGATCCTGGTTTAAAATCACATTGACCGGTTGGTTCTCAAGATATACCGGTTTGATGCCCTCGATCACAAGATTATTTTTTTCAGCCGCAAGAACCGCCTCGTCCAGAAAAAGTCCTGTCATGTCCGGCATGCTGATGGCCCGGGGTCTTGCCCCCCGGCTGATGAGAAGATCAGCGGCTGTGCCATGTTTAATTTCTTTGCCCGGCGGCGGATACTGGGAAATGATGGCATCCTGTTTCACCCGGTCATGAAAAGTGGTTGCCTCAACCCCGGAAACCAGCCCGTTTTTTTCCAGAATCAACCGGGCCTGCTGAAGGTTTAACCCTTTTAAATTCGGCATGGCTAAAAATTCCGGGCCATTGGAGATCATCAACCGGACATCCCGGCCGGTTTTGATCACCTCTCCGGGCTTCGGGTCCTGATCCATCACGTGGTTTTTGGGGATGTCATTGTTGTAGTCGGCGGCTTTGATCCGGGCATTGAGCCCGAAATTGCCCAGCTGCGTTAATACCTCCACAAGATTCTGGCCGCGAAGGTCCGGCATAATGATGGTTTGCTCATGCTGAACAACATAACTGACGGTGAAATAGGCGACTGTCGCTGAAATAACAAAAAAAGCCGTCACCAGCGCGAGTAATTTTGGGATATATCGGATCATCGCACCCTTTTCAAAACTGCGGCGAAAAAACCGTCCATGCCGTGAATATGGGGAAATGTGCGGAAAAATCCCCGTTTATCCACAAACCGTCCGATATCAAACACGGGGGAGGAAAACTGGTTATCGATTTCAAAATTGGGATGGACATTTAAAAAAGCATCAATCACGTCTTCATTTTCCTCTGGTTCAAAACTGCAAACCCCATAAACGATGGCGCCACCGGGTTTGACCAGAAAACTGATATTTTCCAGCAAAAGCGCTTGTTTTTTTTGAAAATGGATTAAATTTTGCCTTGCGACATCCCACTTGATGTCCGGGTTCCGGCGAATCACCCCCAATCCCGAACAGGGCGCGTCGAGCAGGATCCGGTCAAATGGCGCTTCTGGCAATGTCCGCTCCGGTTTTTCAAAATCACAAAAGCGGGCCGTCACATTTTTCACCCCGAGTCTAATCATGGCAGATTCCAGGAGCTTTAGTTTGCCCGGGTCCTGATCGGCGGCAATAATGCGACCGGTGTTGTTCATCATCTGGGCGATATGTCCGGTCTTGCCCCCAAGCCCGGCGCAGGCGTCCAGCACTGTTTCATGGGGGCACGGGGCCAGCAGACAGGTCACCAGCTGGGCCGCCTCGTCCTGAACCTGAAACCATCCATTGTTAAACGCGGACAATTCATGGACGGGTTTAGCGGGGTTGATGATCAGGACTCCGTCGGGTGCATCCTCGGCGGGTGACAGCCTTTCGGCATCGGGGGTCAGGTTTTCCAGCAATTCCTCCCGAGTGGTTTTGAGCGTATTGCACCGAACCGTGATGGGGGGAATGGCGTTTACGGCGTCGCAGAGATTTTCGCAGTTCTTTTGCCCGAAGCGCGCCAACCATCGCTTGATCAGCCACAGGGGAAAGGATTTTAAAACGCTGAGGGCGTCCGCCGGATTTTTTTCCATGGAAGGATAGGGCAGGGAGTCGCCTTGACGAATGGCGGTGCGCAGAATGGCATTGACGAATTTCACCACCCAGGGCGGAGCCGTCTGTTTGGCCAGTTCAACGGACGTGTTCACGGCTGCGGAATCCGGCACCCGGTCTAAAAAAAATATCTGAAACAGGCCAAGGCGCAAAATATTCAAGACATTTGGATCAATTTTTTCAAGGGGCGTTTTCGAATAAAGGCGGATGATCCAATCCAGGCGGCCACGCCACCGAACCACGCCGAAAATCAGCATGTTTAAAAATCCGCGGTCCCGCATGGAAAGGGCCAGGTCGGCGCCGTCAATCAAATCGGTGATGATCCGGTCCAGGTGATGGTGTTTTTCTAATGCCAGCTGATTTAAAACCAGCAGGGCGCGGGTGCGGGCGATATCGGTCATGTCGTGGGTATTTTTCATAGAGCGTCAGTCAAAGCGGGAGTTAAAACGACAGAGGCGCATCACCGGAAAACCGCTCCCGCAGGAATTTGACAGCCTCTGAGAAAATCTCCGACCGGCATGCGTTTTCCGGAAGATCCCTGGATTTCGGTAATGGATAAAACCCCTTCACCCGTGGCGATGGTAAGGGCCTGGGAATTTCCTTCCATCACCCGGCCCGGAACGTCCCCGCCGGCCATGGACCTGATTTCGGCCCGGAAGATTCTCAGGCGTTTTTCATCCCAGAAGGTATAGGCCCCGGGCCATGGGGTCATGCCCCGGATGAACCGCTCGATATGGTGTGCGGAACGAGACCAGTCAATGCGGCCGTGGTTCTTGCTCAGCAGGGGCGCATAGGTGGCCAGAGAATGGTTCTGGGGGATCGGCCGGAGGGATCGGGTGCGCAGACCTGTCAGCGTTTGTTTTAATGCCTCGGCGCCCAGACCGGCCAGGCGGTCATGAAGGGTTTCGGCCGTGTCCTCCGGAAAAATTGGAGTTTTTGACGCCAGCAGGATTTCCCCGGTGTCCAGCCCCTTGTCCATGAGCATAGTGGTGACCCCGGTTTCGGTTTCACCGTTGATAATGGCCCATTGAATGGGGGCGGGTCCTCGGTATTTGGGAAGCAGGGAGGCATGGACATTAATGGTCCCCCAGGCTGGAATCTCCAAAATTTTTTGGGGCAGCACATGGCCGGAGGCCACCACCACCAGCAAGTCGGGTGCGATTTGCCGGATCTGATGATAAAAGTCTTCGGTTTTAACGGAATCCGGCTGAACCACCGGGAACCCGAATTCCGCCGCAGCGACCTTGACCGGAGGCGGCGTCCGTTTCCGGCCTCGGCCCTTGGGCTTGTCCGGCTGGGTCACCACCAGCGACACCTCACAGCCGTATTCCTTAAGGGCTTTTAATGCGGGAACCGCGAAATCCGGAGTCCCCATAAACACAACCTTAAACGGGCTGTTCATTTTTCAGCGCTTTCATCCGTTTTTTTTTGTATAGCTGCCGCTTCAGGGCGCTGATACGGTCGATGAACAGGATACCGTTCAAATGATCTATTTCATGTTGGAGGATGACGGACAAAAGGCCGTCTGCTTCGATGGTGACGGGCTTTCCGGTCCGGTCTAGTCCGGTTACCGTCACCAGCGCGAATCGTTTTACTTTGGAACGGAAATCGGGCACGCTCAGGCATCCCTCATTTTCCGAGAGCATCTCCCCTTCGGCGGAAACGATTTCCGGATTGATGAGGACCTGATAATCCCTTTTCTCGTCGTCGGCCTCCGGATCATAAACCATGATACTTTTATCAATGCCCGCCTGGATGGCCGCCAGTCCGACGCCGGGCGCGTCATACATGGTCTCGGCCATGTCCGCGATGATTTTTTGAATTGCATCGTCGATAACGGTCACCGGCTTTGTGGTCTGCCGTAAAAACGGGTCCGGATAGGTCAATATCT
>PCSG01000349.1:0-6764 GCA_002772195.1 Desulfobacterales bacterium CG23_combo_of_CG06-09_8_20_14_all_51_8
CGGATTTCATGCTGTGAACGGTATTTTTGCCGATAACGGTCTGGGGCGGGTTAAACAGTTCCACCCGGGGAAGCCGGGAGGCGCGCTGAAACAGGGCTTCTGTGGCAATGCCGATGCCCGGCGCGATAGCGCCGCCCAGATATTTTCCGTCGACAGTGATGACGTCAAAGGTGGTGGCCGTCCCAAAATCAATAACAATCAGGCAGGTGCGGTACTTATGATAGGCCGCGACGGCGTTCACCAAGCGGTCCGCGCCCACCTCCGCCGGATTGTCGTACAGAACCGGCATCCGGACTGATTTTGCGTCCACCCAGCAGGGGCTATGGCCTAAGTATTTCCGGCAATAGGCATCCAGAATCCGCATCATGGGCGGCACAACGCAGGAAATGATGGTCTGCTGGATATTGGACGGGTTGATTTTCCGGCTTTGAAAAAGGTTTGAAATAATAACATGAAATTCGTCTTCGGTAATGCCGGCCGCCGAACGGATCCGCCAGTCGCAGATCAGTTGATCCTTGTCAAACAACCCGATTACCGTATTGGTGTTGCCGACGTCTAACGCCAGAAGCATCCCCTGGTTCTCCCAAAAAAGTTTTTGCGGTTAAAACGCATTTCGAATCGCATCCACGATTCGCACCGTAGCAACCGTGGACGCCACATCGTGGACCCGGACGATGTGAGCGCCGCTCAGGATGCCGGCCGCTATTGTCGCCTGGGTGCCGATTTCAACGACCGGGTGATCCGGCGGAAATTGCGCTTGACGGGCTTCGCCCAGAATTTTGCGGATAAAGGCTTTCCGGGAAGAGCCGAGCAGCAACGGAAGGTCCAGATCGTGAAGTTCATTCAGGCGATGGATCAGCGCAAGATTGTGGTCCACGGTTTTTCCAAACCCGATGCCGGGGTCGATGATAATTTTTTTTCTGGAAACCCCGGCGGCTTCGGCCCGGACAACGGCCTGCCGCAGAAAATTTTTTACTTCCCCCATGAGATCATCATAGACGGGAGCTACCTGCATATCTGCCGGAGTTCCCTTCATGTGCATCAGAACCAGCAGCACATCGTTTTCCGCCGCCACGGCCGCCATTTCGTTATCAAATCGTAACGCACTGACGTCATTAATGATCGATGCGCCTGCGGCGACGGCCCGTCGGGCCACCAGGGCTTTATTGGTGTCAATGGAAATGGGGATGGGGATTTTTTTCGCCAGATAGGAAATCACGGGAACCACCCGCCGGGTTTCTTCATCTGCGGAAACGGATTCGGAAAACGGCCGGGTGGATTCCCCGCCGATATCAAGGATATCCGCGCCATCAGCCGCCATCTGTTCCGCCCGGGCCAGGGCTGCGTCCAAGGCAAAAAATTTTCCGCCGTCTGAAAACGAGTCGGGCGTAATATTGAGGATGCCCATGATCCGGGTGCACTGCCCCAGTTCCATGCGATGGTGTCCCCAGACCAGGGTGTGATGCGTAACGGTCATAAATGAAAGTGTTCCGGCATATGAATATCAAATTGAGCTGACCGGGCGTGCATTCTTCAGCACAATTCAAAAAGAATTCAGGCGGCAGTCACCGAAGGACCATCGTCAGAGATGGGTGTTCCCGGTATGGCGAAGCCCGGCCGCATTTTTCGGATCAGATCATCCAGTTCCCGTCCCATCACCGTTTCTTTTTCCATCAGCAGGTCGGCGAGTTTGTGCAGAATATCCATATTGTCTTCCAGAATCTGCCGGGCTTTCCGGTAACTCCCCTTGACCATGCCCGCGATTTCATCATCGATTTTCTGGGCCGTGGCTTCCGAATAATCCCGGTGCTGGGAGATTTCCCGGCCCAGAAAGATCTGTTCATTCTGCTTGGCAAAGGAGATGGGCCCCAGGGCCTCGCTCATGCCCCAGGAACGGACCATATAGCTGGCCAGGCTGGTGGCCTGCTTGATGTCATTGGCCGCGCCGGTGCTGATGCGCTTGAAAACCAGTTCTTCGGCCACCCGGCCGCCCATGGCCACAGACAGCTCGTTTAAGAGTTGTTCCTTGTACTGAAAATCCTTTTCCTCGGGCAAAAACCAGGTGACGCCGGCGGCCCGGCCCCGGGGGATAATGCTGATTTTGTTGATGGGATCGGTCCCCGGCAGAAGCCGGGCCACAATGGCATGGCCCCCTTCATGATAGGCGGTGTTTTTCTTGTCGTCTTCCTTGATGACTTTGGATTTGCGTTCCAGGCCCATGACGATTTTGTCTTTGGCGTCTTCAAAATCCACCATGGCCAGTCGTTCCTTGCCTTTTTTGGCCGCGATGAGGGCCGCTTCATTCACCATATTTTCCAGATCCGCCCCGGAAAATCCCGGGGTCCCCTTGGCCAGAATCATGGAATCCACATCCGGATCATTGGGGGTTTTTTTGAGATACACGTCGATAATGGCTTTTCTTCCCCGGATGTCCGGCATGGACACCACCACCTGGCGGTCGAACCGGCCGGGCCGGAGCAGGGCCGGATCCAGAACATCGGGCCGGTTGGTGGACGCGATGAGAATAACCCCTTCATTGGATTCAAACCCGTCCATTTCCACCAGGAGTTGATTCAGGGTCTGTTCCCGCTCATCATGCCCGCCGCCGAGCCCCGCGCCCCGGTGACGTCCCACGGCATCGATTTCATCGATGAAAATCAGGCAGGGGGCATTTTTTTTGCCCTGGACAAACAGGTCCCGGACCCGGGAGGCCCCGACGCCCACGAACATTTCCACAAAATCGGAGCCGCTGATGCTGAAAAAGGGAACTCCGGCCTCTCCGGCAATGGCCCGGGCCAGCAGGGTTTTGCCGGTTCCCGGCGCGCCGACCATCAGGACGCCTTTGGGAATTCTGCCTCCCAGCCGGGTGTATTTTTTTGGGTCCTTTAAAAAATCAACAATTTCAGCCAATTCTTCTTTGGCCTCATCAACCCCGGCCACATCATCGAAGGTGACTTTCTCGGATTGATCCGACAGCATCCGGGCGCTGCTTTTGCCGAAGGAAAGGGCTTTGCCGCCGCCGCTCTGCATCTGACGCATGAAAAAAATCCACACGCCGATCAGCAGCACCATGGGAAACCATGACACGAGAATGGAAATAAACCACGGGGTCTGGGCTTCGGGTTTGGCTTCGATGGAAATGCCTTTGTTGCGGAGGAGGGGGATCATTTCACTGTCCTCTGGCGTGTAGACATGGTAGCGGACGCCACCTTGGTCCGTGATGGTCAAATGGTTCCCCTGAATCAGTACTTTGGATAGTTTACCGCTGTCAACCATGGCCAGAAATTCGCTGTAGCCGATGTCGGTTTCACTGGTATGCTGCTGATTGAAAATATTGTAAAGCATGATCATCATCAGCACGATGATAATCCACAGCGCTATATTCTTATTAAAAGGGTTCAAAACGTTCTCCTCTGTGCGAAATTTGTCCCATATGCATTTTATAATGATGCATTCTGTAATTTATATATCATAATAATGATTTTTGGATAGTAAAACAAAAATATTTATTTATCGGAGTTTAAAATTTCCGTTTTCAGGATGGTCCTGGTTTCCGGTGTGATTTTCACCTGTTCTGAAATTCTGTGTCCCCCTATCCAGATGATGACCTCATTGCTGACAACCACAGGCACCCTGGGCCTGGCGGAAATTGGAATTTTATGGTCGATGAAAAATTTTTTCAGTTTCTGGGTGCCGCCCGCCCCCAACGGAACAAACCGGTCCCCTGGCCGCATGTTTCGAATAGTCAGGGGAAACTGCAATCGGTCCCAGTCGAAAAAAGCCGTCCGGGAATTGCATCCGGACAGGTCCCGGATTTGATCGCGCGGGATTCGGGTCAATTGTATCCGGGCGTTGATTTCCGAAAGCACCGCAGGCGTCCCGGAATCGACCGTGGACAAGGGAATCTGGTATTCAAAAATCACAGGGGGCGACAGGGATGTTGCGGGTTTTGACGGGCGCAGATTTTGATTTTCCCGGGCAATAATCAGATGATCGGCATTTCGGATGATCCGGATCCGGTCCGGCAGGTCCAGGCGGATATCGGTATGCGCATCAGAACCAGTCCTCTGAATGAACTCAACAATGGATTCAATATGCTTCCAGGAGATCCGCCGCAGATCGCCCTTGACCTGGCCGATGGCTTTCCGGATCACCCGGGACAGGGCCGCCGGATGTAAATCCCGCAGTCGGGAAACAGACAGAACCGTCCGGTCCTCGTCTGTGCGGACGCATGCCGCATCATAGAGGGGGGCGATGATCGAGGTAAGCCAGGCTTCTTCTGAACGTAAGATGTTTCCCAGGCGGTTGAGGCTTTGGACGATTTTGGGGTTATAGCCGGTTTTCAGCACGGGAAGGAGCTGATGACGGATTCTGTTTCTCAGAAACTGCGGATCATCGTTGGAGGAGTCAAGAACATGAGCGATATTAAGGATTTTTAGAAATTCCAGGATTTCAGAGCGGTAAACACGGATCAGGGGGCGGATGATATCGCCCCGGATCGGTGGAATGCCGGAAATTCCCGCCGGGCCGCTTCCCCGGAGCAGATACAGGAGGATCAGCTCGGCGTTGTCGTCCTGGTGGTGGCCCAGGGCGATTTTGTCAAACCCCATGTCCCGGCGGATTTTGTGAAAAAAACAATACCGGACCGCCCTGGCCGCCTCCTCCAGCGATACCTTGGTTTTTTTACGCTCCTTCCGGATGTCCATTCGCTCACTATAGAACGGCATGCCAAGGCGCTGGGCCACGGCCGCCACAAACTCTTCATCCTTGTCGGACTCTCTGCCTCTTAGGCAGTGGTTCAGATGGGCCACGCCCAGGCGGATATCCAGGTCCCCGGACAAAGCCGCCATGGCGTGAAAAAGAGCCATGGAATCCGGGCCGCCGGAAACGCCCACCAGCACGGCATCCCCTTTCCGAATCATGCCATGATCTTCGATGGTTTGAAGAATTTTTTGCACAAACGAGGAATGGATGAATTTATTTTTTTTCGACATGAACTTCCCATTTTGTTGGGGATTTTGGGTTGTTGCGGATGATCCTATAATAATTTACAAACGGGTGACAACAAAAAACAGATCGCACGATTTGCGTTTTCTTTCTTGAAAAGGATAAATTTACAGGTTATGTGAAAAGTCTGGTTGTGATATGCGGGGTGTCAGCGGTACCTTGTTTCCCGAAATCCGCTTTATGCGGGGCAGAATTCCCTCCCGAGGGTTGTCTGCGGGCAAGTAAGTTATTCTGACCGGTCGCCGCGCAACAGACGATTACGAACCTCGTCAGGTCCGGAAGGAAGCAGCGATAAGTAAACCCGTCTGTGTCGTGGATCGATCCCGGTTATGCGATAATTTATTTTCCGCAGCTATTCGACGGAGGGTTCACAACCAGATTTTTTCTAAACCCTTCCCTTCACCTTGTTTTTCCAGTTATTTTTTTCTTCAAATGCATTTCTTGACATTCCCTGTTTGCGTCTTATTTTTTGGATGAATTTAGACTGGCGTCTTTTTTTTGTTCTTATTCACAACAGGTTATAGATTTTTGTAGAGCAAAAAAATCAATGGCCACGACATCGGGAGAAAGTACATTGGCAGACAATTCAAACAGAAAAAAGAATATCCCCATCGACACGGATGAAATGGTTTCCGAAAAGCCGGAGGAACCGGAATTTGATGACGCAAAACCGGCTGAAGAAGCGGATTCAATTCAAATTCCGGAAAATGATGCCCGGCTGAAAGCGCTGGAGCAGGAAGCTGCGGAAAAACATGACCGGCTTCTGCGGGTGTCGGCGGAATTTGAAAACTACAAAAAGCGCATGAACCGTCAGATGGAGGATCTGCGCAAATACGCCAATGAAGCCCTGCTTAAAGATCTTCTCTATGTGGTGGACAATCTGGAGCGGGCCGTCAGCACGTCCACTGAAAAAACCGGGGAGCCCATTGATTCCTGTGTGCTCGAGGGCGTTGAAATGACATTAACCGAAATCACAAAGCTCCTGACCCGGTACCATGTGATGCCTATAGAGGCATTGGGAAAACTCTTTGACCCGGCATATCATGAAGCCGTGATGCAGGAAGCATCCGCGGATCATCCGGAGAACACGGTCATCCATGTGTTACAGAAAGGATATCTGATTTACGACCGATTGCTCAGACCGTCGATGGTCGTGGTTTCCAAAGCAAAATCATAAAATAGATAAAAAAAATACATTATATCATCAAGGAGGCAACAATGGGTAAGGTCATCGGAATTGATCTCGGCACAACGAATTCATGTGTCGCGATAAGAGAACAGAATGAGACCAAAGTTATCACAAATCCGGAAGGCGGCCGTACCACCCCCTCCATCGTCGCCGTCACGGAAGGTGGTGAACGGCTGGTGGGTCAGGTGTCGAAACGTCAGGCCATTACAAACCCGGAAAATACGGTTTTTGGCGTCAAGCGTCTGATCGGAAGAAAATTTGACTCCCAGATCGTTCAGAATGACATTAAAAATCTGCCCTATAAAATCGAAAAAGCCGCCAATGGCGACGTCCGGATCAATCTCCGGGGAAAACAGTACAGCCCGGCGGAAATTTCATCATTTATACTGGCGGATATCAAACATACAGCCGAAGAGTATCTGGGTGAAAAAATCACCGATGCCGTCATTACGGTGCCGGCGTATTTTGATGACAGTCAGCGCCAGGCCACCAAGGATGCCGGAAGAATCGCCGGATTGAATGTTCTGCGCATCATCAATGAACCCACGGCAGCGTCTCTGGCCTATGG
>PCSG01000349.1:6805-7875 GCA_002772195.1 Desulfobacterales bacterium CG23_combo_of_CG06-09_8_20_14_all_51_8
TGGGCGGCGGGACGTTTGATATTTCCATCCTGGAAATCGGCGACGGTGTTTTTGAAGTAAAATCCACCAACGGCGATACCCACCTGGGGGGTGATGATTTTGACCTGCGATTGATCGATTTCCTGGCCAATGAATTTCGCAGGGAAAACGGCATTGATATTAGAAGCGACAAGATGGCCTTGCAGCGGCTCAAGGAAGCAGCGGAAAAAGCAAAAATGGAACTTTCCACAGCCCTGCAAACGGACGTGAACCTGCCGTTTATCACCGCCGACGCCGGCGGGCCCAAGCATTTGAACATCAAGCTGACCCGGGCCAAAATGGAGTCTCTGGTCAGCGATTTGCTGGACAATCTGGAAAAACCGTGCCTGACGGCATTAAAAGATGCCGGGATGACCATTTCGCAAATCGATGAAGTGATTCTGGTGGGCGGCATGACCCGCATGCCCGCGGTTCAGGAACGGGTCAAGAAACTTTTCGGCAAAGAGCCCAACAAGGGTGTCAATCCGGATGAAGTCGTGGCTGTCGGCGCCGCCATCCAGGCGGGCGTGCTCATGGGCGATGTCAAGGACGTGCTGCTTCTGGATGTGACCCCGCTGTCTCTGGGGATTGAAACTCTGGGCGGGGTGATGACTAAGTTGATTGAAAAAAACACCACGATTCCCACCCGAAAGAGCCAGATTTTTTCAACGGCTCAGGATAGCCAGCCGGCCGTTTCCATTCATGTGCTTCAGGGAGAGCGGGAAATGGCCGCCTACAATAAGACAATGGGAAGGTTTGATCTGGCCGATATTCCGCCGGCCCCCCGGGGCGTGCCCCAGATTGAGGTGGCGTTTGACATAGATGCCAACGGCATTGTTCATGTGTCGGCAAAGGATATGGCAACGGGAAAGGAACAGTCTATCCAGATTACGGCCTCCAGCGGTCTGTCCAAGCAAGAAATCGACAAGCTGGTGAAAGATGCCGAACTTCATGCTGAAGAGGACAAGGCGCTGCGTTCCAAAGTGGAAGCCAGAAATAACGCGGATTCCTTAATCTATTCGACGGAAAAATCCATGGCCGAGCTGGGAGAC
>PCSG01000301.1:0-2578 GCA_002772195.1 Desulfobacterales bacterium CG23_combo_of_CG06-09_8_20_14_all_51_8
GTGAGTAGGAAAATTACCAGTGCAACCACACCGATAATTATTTCACGACGGGAAAGCGGCGTATGATCGTCAATTATCGGCGGGTGCTTGACGCGAATGAGAAAAAAGACGAGCGCCGCCCAAACGATCCAGTTGGCAGAAAAAATTCCCAGAATCAATATAGCGACAAGCGAACCGTACGCAACTTTTGGATACCAATCACCCAAAAGCGCAAAGGCGATATGACCGCCATCCAATTGTCCGATTGGCAACAAATTCAGCATTGTGACAAGCATTCCGATCCAAGCCGCGAAGGCGACCGGATGCAACATGATATCTTGCACTTCGGTCAATCCGGGATAGAGAATAGCCGTGGCAATTTTCATTAAAAGAGAATCACCCAGTTGAATGCCGCCAGCGTTAGCAATGTTGGTCACAGTCGAAAGTGACAATCCGATGAACAAAGCCGGTAGTGCAACAATAAATCCCGCAAACGGACCAGAGGCGCCGATTTCGACTAACGCCAGTCGATTTCGGACCGGCGAACGCATTTTGATAAACGCGCCGAACGTTCCGATGAGTGTTGGCGCCGGAATGAAATAAGGCAATGTCGCATCGACGTGATGTTTCTTCGCAGTTAAAAAATGTCCCATCTCATGTACGCCGAGGATCAGCATCAACGTCACGGAAAAAGGAATCCCTTTCCAAATCTGAGTAAAATTCTTGAACGGACTGACGCCTTCCATCATTGCGCCAGCGAGAATTGTCGTGACAATTGTCGCCAGAAACAAGGTCAAATGAATCGAAGGTCTTTTAGCCGATTTGATGACCGGTCTAACGATAAAAACATCGATACCGTCCGACGATTTTCTTTGTATGGAACGAACAAGACGTCTCGATCGTCTTCTTGCTTCTCTCAGTGTGACGCCGGAAAAGAGGAACCCTTCTATTAACAAGGTTTTGCCTTGGTCGCGAGCCCGGATGATTTGCATCCACTGTCCAAGGTGGAAAATTATTTCCTGTCGTTTATTTTCGTCCATACATCCTGTTATGTACCAATCATCAAATTGACTTTGGAAACTTACAATTCAAAGGACAGGAAATCAAAGGTAAAATATTCGAATTCTTCTGTTGCTACAATAGTCGGGGTTTTCGGCGACTATCTGAACGAATAAGAGCCGATCAGTGACCGGCTCTTTTAATATTATCGAGAGGCAAATGGAAGTTTAGTTTTTCTTCAATCCCTCAGACTTCACAACTGGACATTCACTCCTAATCACATCTTTTCTTATCGAAACCTTTACCTTCCACATTATCTTTTCTGTCATGCATGGGACGATCTTCCCTGTCAAACGGTTTTCTCCTCATCGGCGGTCTCATTTCACCTTTCATGCCACCTCCTTTGTGTCCCATGTGTTTGATAAAAATCTTCTTCTGATCGGGCGTCAATTTATCCATGACAGCGAACTGATGGTCAACGTGCAATTGATCGACTTTCAGCTCAATTTTGCTGATTTTGTCCAATTGAGTCTTGATTTTTTCTTTGGCAGGATTGTCATCTTTATAGAGTTTTAAAAGATCGAGATTCTCTCTCTTGAGTTCGGCTCTGATCGTGACCATTTCTTTTTGCTGATCGATCCTGAGTTTTTCGATGTCGCTCTTTTGTTGATCGGTGAGTTTTAATTCAGCCAACGCTCCGCCATTTTTATGGTAACTGCCTTGAGCGAACGAAAACGATGCGAAGATCGCTATGACAAACAGAAGCATTCCAATTTTACCCATGACTTTCATACAATTTCCTTTCATTCGATATTCAGCGAGGGTGTCGCCTTTTTTGAAGTTATGTTCAATTTTCAAAACACATGCATTTAGACGCCAGAAAATGATGAAAGGTTAACTTTGAAAAAAATTTGCCGATTTTACCGAAGGACAATGAATTTTCGCCGGATCATGTCAGTTCCTTGCTTAAGGAACAGGAAATAAATCCCGGAGGAGACGCATTTGCCCAAATGGTCTTTTCCATCCCAATATGTCACATTCAACCCAACGTTGCTGGAAGAAAACGGAAACGCTCGAATTTCATATCCCCTGATGTCGAAAATCTTCAACTCCGCAGGATGATCGTTCGGCAACCGAATAGGAATAGCTAATTGACTATTTCTTGAAATGATAAACGGATTGGGCATCGGCGATAAAATGGTCAATTTTCCAAGCTTCGTATGCAGATCACCTGAATATGTCAAATTCATATTGAGCGTATCAACACCGTCAAAAAAACCAAACGGTAAAATCCGATCGCTCAGCGCTTCCCGATCGAGAAAAACCTCGACAGAAACTGTATCGTTTTTCCCAACAACACCAGACGCGGGTGAAAAGTACAAAACAGGCGACTGCGAGGTAAATTTATACTCCGACTCGCCAATTCCGATATTAAAAAGAGTCATCTGTAGACGACCGATCTGATTTGAAAAATCCGTAGCGGCTGGAATTACGACAGCCTGTGATTTTTCATAATTACGTTGAAGAACAGATAAGAATAGCGTATCCGAACCGCCATTTGATTGAATCGGAATAGTGAATTCGTTAATACCGGTCGGCA
>PCSG01000301.1:2620-22281 GCA_002772195.1 Desulfobacterales bacterium CG23_combo_of_CG06-09_8_20_14_all_51_8
TCCAGTTCACATTTCAGGTGCGCGGGCATCCGCTGCCTTTTTCCATGGCCGGCGTTAATTTTTGCGAGAAGATCCTGCCATGAAAATATCTGGTTTTCCCAGAAAAAAATTTCTTTTTTCAGGCCGATGGATGTTAGATGACAGAATGTGTTTTTCAGCATGATCGGTCAATACCTGTTTGGCGTGGATGGAAGATTTAGGGTTTAATGTAAACCGTGGGGTCCGGCACCCCGGCTTCAGCAAATCCTTTTTTGCGCAGAACGCAGCTGTCGCAAAAGCCACAGGCCCGGCCGGCCAGGTCCGGATCATAGCAGCTGTGGGTCATGGAATAATCGACATGGAGCTGGACGCCGGTTCGGATGATGTCGGCCTTGGTCATGTTCAGAAGCGGGGCGCGGATGTGGATGGTGTTTTCGCCTTCTACAGCGCATTTGAGGGCCAGATTGGCCATGGTTTCAAAGGCCGCGATATATTCCGGCCGGCAGTCCGGATATCCGCTGTAATCCACGGCGTTGACGCCGATGAAAATATCCGGGGCACCCAGCACTTCTGCCCAGGCCAGGGCATGGGAGAGAAAAATCGTATTGCGGGCCGGAACATAGGTGACGGGAATACCCGAGCTGATTTCTTCCGCATTTCTGTTTTTGGGGACCGGGATATCGCCGGTTAATGCGGAGCCGCCGATTTTCCCCAGATCCACGGTGATCACATGATGGCCGGCGGCCCCCAGCGCCCGGGATATTTTTTCCGCAGCCAGCAGTTCATGATGGTGCCGCTGGCCGTAAAAAAATGTCAGGGTATGACAGTCATAATTTTGGGAGCGGGCAATGGCCAGAACCGTGGTGGAATCGAGGCCTCCGCTGCACAATACAATCGCTTTTTTTTGATTTTTTTCCATTGGAGGATTATCTGCTTCTTTCTTCACCGGGCCAGAGGATTTTGTGAAGCTGAATCTGAAGCCGGACATTCAGATGGTCGGCAAGAATCCATTGTGCCAGTTGCGCATGCGAAAGATGCATCGCGGCCGCTGAAAACAGGACCGGTACGGGAAACGGCGGACGCCATACGGAATGGAGAATATTGCATGCAAAATCGTAATCTTTTTTGTCGGTGATCACAAATTTTAACTGGTCCTTTGACGTCAGGCGATTGAGGTTTTCCAGGTCGTTTTTTCCGGACTCTCCGCTGCCCGGGCATTTGATGTCCATGATCCGAACGCATCGCTGATCCACAGGGTTGATATTAATGCTTCCATTGGTTTCCAGCAGAACGGTATAATTATTTTCGATGAGCCTTAGAATGAGGGAAGGGGTTTCCTCCTGCAGAAGGGGTTCGCCGCCGGTGATTTCCACCAGCGAGCAGCAGGAATCCGCAATTTTTCGCAAAATCTCTTCGATGGCCATGGGGTGACCGTCATCATAGGCGTATCGGGTATCACAATAAGCGCAGCGCAGGTTGCAGCCTGTCAAACGCACAAACACACAGGGAAGACCTGCATACAGGGATTCACCCTGGATGCTGTAAAATATTTCATTGACTTTCAGGGTCATAAGGGTACGCCCGCCTTGTAACACCTGGCATTTCCAGAAATTTCGTAAGGGTTAGTTTCCGCCGGGATAAATACGGACTCTCCTTTTTTGATGCCAATACCTTTGTTTCCAATGGCTCCGAAGGTCAGATGCGCCACGCCGTTGATGCAGATAAGAATTTCCGCACCGTGGCGGCCGAGAAAAATGCAGGGTGCTTTATCCGTGACATCCACCACGGAGAGTTCAAATTCCTCGGCGAGGACCGGGTATTTTTTTTCACAAGGGGATACGGGTTCGGGCTTAAGAATATGGAGGTCTGTTTCGGTGAAGTCAAGCACCTGCATGAGTTCCGGTACATCCACATGTTTTGGGGTCAAGCCGCCCCGCAATACATTATCCGAATTGGCCATAATCTCAATGCCCATGCCGGACAGATAGGCATGGAGTTCGCCGCAGGGCAGAAACAAGGCCTCACCAGGCGAAAGGCAAAACAGATTTAAAAACAGGGGGGAAAGAACGCCGACGTCTTCCGGATAATACCCGTGAAGATTTATGATCCAGTCGGCAATCATGTCTGTGGGAATTGATGTTTTTGCTGATCTCCGTGCTTCGTCAATCGCCGATTTTTTTTGAGAGGTTGGCAGTTCCATCACTGATTTAAAAAATGTTTTTAAATCGCCTCGTTCAAGAAACTTTAACTCCCGGGCCAGACCTTTCGGGCAGAACCGTTGGATCAATTCACGGGTGGTGAAAATTTTCCGGAATCCTTTAAGTCCGATAAACTTTGTTACGGCGCAGATGCATTCGGGTTTGTGAAAGGGGTCCTTATAATTTCGAACCGGCTCGGCCATCTTGATCCCGGCGGCGCTTTCCCTTTCAAATCCGGCCTTTGCCTGAAGCGCGTCCGGATGGGCCTGGATGGAAAGGGGCTGTTCCGCAGCCAGGACTTTAAACAGGTAGGGCAGGGTGTTGTTAAATTTTTTAGCTGTCTCAAGACCCAGAATTTTTTCTGGAAATTGTCGGAGCACCTCATTCAGGGACGTCCAGCGTCCGTCTATGTTCACCTGGGACGGGGCCTTGGGGTGAGCTCCCATCCAGAGTTCAGCCCAGGGCTCGCCGGTTGGGTCCGCACCCATCAGCTCCTGAATAGCCGAATGGGAGCCCCAGGCGTATTTCTGGAGGGTGTTTTTTAAAACAAGCGGGGGAATTTTTTCTGATGTTTCAGTCAAATGAGTCATTTTTAATTAATAAAACAGCCATTTTCATAAATGACAGCTTTTGTGCCGTCCTTCAGATGCGCGGTCACGCGTTTTTTTTCCGTGTTCACGATATCCCAGTGCAGGGCCGAATCATTGAATCCCAGATTTTTCTTCAATTCCCGGGTCAGTTCCGAAGGGTTGCCGTTGTAAGTATCGGAATAGGAAGCCCCCAGGGCCACATGGCAGTTGCCGAACTTTCCGCCAAAGTTTTCATCAAACAGGGTGTTGGCCATGAACCGGCTGATTTTGGAAAAGGTTTTATCGGTCAGGGAAAATTCACCGAGCCGGCAGGCCCCGTCATCCATGGCCAGCTGGGTTTTTAAAAACGCTCCTCCCTGTTCCGCAACCGCCTGGACCACTTTTCCTTTTTTAAATTCCAGACGAATGCCGCTGACATAATTCCCGCTGCGATACGAGGGCTGATCGGCGAAATACCGGCCCCGGGTGCCGCGCCAGTCCGGAGACAGAAACAGTTCAAAACTGGGAATGTTGTGTCCGGAAATGCCGATCCATCTGCGTTTGTCGCCGGGCGTGATTTCAAGATCCACATGGTCGGATTCGATATGATATGTTGAAACCTCCATGCGGTTGAGCCATTTTTTAAGGGTCTTGGCCCTGCCGAACACGGCCTCCCACTGAGCGACCGGGTCCACGCGGTTTAGAAAACAGGCCCGGATAATCTCATCGCTATATTCTTTTTCCGTCATGGCCGCGTGGACCGCCAGCTCCGGGGTGGGATACATGCCCAGGGTCCAGCTGAACAGGCCCTGTTCTTCCCGCTGATCCAGGATTTCACGCAAGGCTTTTCGTGCCTTTAAGGATTCTGAAATTTTACTGGCATCCACACCGCTCAGATGGGTAAGGGATTCCGGGGCCAGCACGGCGATGGCGCCGTTGAGGTTTTTATACAATTCTTCTTCACCCGGCGGGATAAACACCAGTTGATTTTTTGATGACAGGGAATAAAAGTTTTTTTCCATTTCCGGGGTCTGCATCAGGCGGTGGAGGGGGTGGACGCCCATTTCAATGAGTTTTTTGTACAGGATTTCCACCAGCCGGATAGCCGGAAGATTGTACCGGATCACCATGATGTCGTTTTTTTTGATTTTTCCGCGCCGGGCCGTTTCAAGGCCCCATAAAAGGACATCGGCGTAACGGTCGAGCTGCGTAGCTGTCAGCATATAAGGATTCTCCCTTGCTTAAGATGGATTCATGTTTAGTGTTTTTTTTACGGATGATCTTCTTTTAAAAACAGCCGGTGATATTCCGCATCCTTTAAGTGGGCTTTGAGCAGCCGGTTGATCATGGAATAGATTTCAGCCAGTTCCTCATCGGACAACCGGGGAACGAGTTGTTGCATCAGCCGGTCATCGGAAAACATCTGAAGATAACAAATGACGGTTTCCTCATCGGTTTTTCGGTCCCATCCAAAGGCGGGAAACCCATCATAGGTTTCAATAAAATCATGGTTGTATTTTTTCATCCGGGCTTTACCAATCAAAGTTTAGGCCGAAGTGCCGGCGCGTCATCGAAAGCGGCGTGGGGTTCACGCATAACATCTGGAACATAATGAAAAAAAAAATTCAGGTCAAGGCGGGAGTGATTGAAATTGGAAATCATCTGCAAAAAATTTTTTAAATCTTCTTTGCAGAAGGGTTTTGATTTGGTAAGGTATGAAAAAATTTTCCACTGATAATTTTTCTTGATTACTTGATCATTCGTGAAAGGCAGGAACAGGAGGCATGATGGACTGGAAAACAGATTCAAATGACAATGAACCGGAAGCGGCGGAGCCGTATTCTTCATTTCAGAGCAGCAAGTCCGGCAAATGGATCGATCGGATGGAACTTCCCATTATTCTGATCGGCGCCGGTCTCCTGGCACTGGTGATTTTATTTGTCTTGTTTATTCCCAAGAAAAATGAATTCACCGCCGATGACTATAAACACATTGTTTCACGTCTGGATCAACTGGAAGCCAAGCTGACAGATTTGAGCGGAAAAGAAATGGACATCAGCGAATTTGATCCCGCCAAGAATCCGGTTCAGTATCAACAGGTGATCAACTGGATCAAAACTAATGCGGAAGTGATTTCAGAAACCATCAAAAAACTCGACGACCTTGAAAATACGGTAAAAATATTGCAATCGCCCGGCGCATCCATTGTTGCGCAAGCCCCGGCCCAGCCGGCCGAGGTCAAAAAACAGACACCGCCGTCGAATGCTGTTCCGCCGTCAAAAGCTGCGCCTCCCGAGCCTGAAGCGATTTCCATCGCTAAGTCCCACCCGGTTGCCGTCGTTAAGCAAGAGCAAACTCCGAAACCGGCGCCTGCTGCAAAAGAAGTCCAGCCGAAAGCCGACGCCGTCAAGATTCCCGAAGCCGAATCAAAACCGAAAGTTCCGTTAAAACCGGTTGTCGAAAAAAAATCCGCTGTTAAACCGCCCCCCGCAGAAGTCCCGACAAAACCGGCGCTGGAAAAACCGGAAACCGTCAAGTATGTTTTCCATCGGGTGGAAAAGGGGGAAACCCTTTATCGCATATCCAAAAATTACGGCATTTCGGTTGAAAAACTCCAGGAACTCAATAAGAAGAAAAAAGATGACCTGCTGATTCAGGTAGGCCAGGAACTGATTGTCCGCGCGGAAAAACAATAAGGGGACAGGTTAAATAAGTATCAGGGCATGCTGTTCGGGCATTCCGGCCTGATATATCTTTTTGACGGTATCGGCAATGTGGTAGGTGACATATCGAACGGACAGCGCCCGGGCATCAGAATCCCAGATCACGTATTTGGCCTGGCTGTTGCGGTCCCTGGGCTGGCCGACGCTCCCCGCGTTGATGAGATATTTGTTGGCGGGATTTAACGGAAAACTCCCTTTTCCCAGAGGATACCGGCTCAGGCGGTCATTTTCAAGGATGAGGATTTCCAAGTCATGGGTATGGCCGATAAAACAGATCCGTTCATTTAATTCCGCAAGGGTCGATTGAATTTCAGAAGGTGAAACTTCAAACAGATATTTGTTGGGCGATTCCGGCGGGAATCCGTGAACAAACCGCAATTCTCCGTCAACAATGGCGCTTTTGAAGTTCCGGATGGTGCGCATGCTGGTTTCAGACAGCATGGCAAGGGTCATTTCAATCGATTTCCGCGCGACAGGGTTAAACAACGTCAGAAATTCCGGGCGGATCACCCCAAGTTCATGGTTGCCGATCACGGACGGAATGTTTTTTTCACGGAGCAGGGTGATGACTTTTTCAGGCTCCGGACCATATCCGATATTATCCCCCAGGCTCAATACTCTGTCTACGGCAACAGACGCGATATCATTCAAAACAGCTTCAAACGCTGTGGCATTGCCGTGTATATCTGAGATTACCGCGGTTTTCACTTTCTCGCCGCCCGTTCGTTTTTAATAACCCGTCATAAAAGCGTTACGCCGTCCCTGTCAAAAATGATATCATCGGTTGCAGGGATTTGATTTATCCAGACGCCAGGCAGTTTCTTCCCTGTTGCTTGCACGTGTACATCAGTTGATCCGCCCGTTTAATGATGGATGCAACGCTGTCATCGTCTCTTGCGGTCGTGGCGCCGATGGAAACCGTGATGCCCAAACTATCGCCTTCTAAGGTGATGGACGTCTTCTCGATAAGATTCCGGTATCGGTTGCCGATGTTCTCCAGATTCGACCGATCCACATTTTTGATGATTCCGATAAATTCTTCGCCCCCCCATCGGCCGAAAATATCAAAGGGACGGGACGAGGCCTTGAGGGTCCGGGCAACAGACTGTAAAATAAGGTCCCCGGCATCGTGACCATAGGTGTCGTTAAAACGCTTGAAATGATCCACATCCATGAAAAGCACCCCGAATCTTTGGTGATAGCGATTTAACTCATGGAAGCACCGTTCCAGCTCGGCTTCAAGATGGGTCCGGTTCGGCAACTGGCACAGTTGGTCAATATATGCCATTTGTTCCAGATCATGAATTTTAGATTCAAAGGAATGAAACGCACTATTGTCGTTAAATATTTCCACCGCGCCGATAATTTCGCCCGAGGGGTTTTTTACGGGCAAGGTAACTATTTTTACCTGAGTGCGGTGACCATCCTTATGATGGAGAAAGACTTCCGCCTCACGGGGGTTTCCGTCGCTGATGGTTTTGGCCAGGGGGCAGAGGCCTTTGCAGAGGTTCCGGCCGGTTTCGTCGATGTGCATCAGGACATTGTCGTAACAAAAGGTACCGACGACCTTATCTTTGCGATATCCGGTAATTTTTTCAGCCGCTGCGTTCCAGTAAATAATTTTTCTTCTGGCATTCGTCACATAGACGCCGGACGGCAGATGCTCAAGAATATCCCGGCAGTTGACGTTTAAATCAAATTCGATGGTCATGATGTCATTTTCATTCTGGTTTGCATGGAGTTCTAATGCGTTGGGTGTGGAATGACAAATTAAAATCGCGGGTAAATGCGGGACGGCATCAATTTTTCAGTTGAATCCCCCTGGAAAACCGGCCAAGATAGTTGGCTCGGTTTTCCCGGGAAAAATTTGGCGTCGGATTTTTGCGCGATAGCATTTATTTGACGTGAATGCCGGTAACATCCTGATAAAGTTCTTTGTTCATCGAATACATCAGGCCATCTTCGAAATCGATTCTCCCTTCTTTATACAACTCCGCCAGGGAAAGATCCAGCGGGGTGAATTCTTCGCATCCGGTTTCCATCTGGGCCCGGATCTGATGCAGCTTGCCTTCCCGGATCAGGTTGGCGATCCGGTTGGAATTGGTAAATCTTTCCAGGGCCAGGATCACGCCGGTTTTTTCCCGGTTAATCACCAGGCGCTGGGTCAGGGACAGAAGCAGGGCGTCGGCAAGGAGCATGGTGATGAGATTCTGCTGGTTTTGCGGGAACATGTTCACGATCATCCGGATCACGGCGGTGGAATTGGCGGCATTCATGGTGCTGATGACCAGGCAGCCGGTGCGGGCAGCCCGGAGCGCGATTTCAAAAGACTCCTTGTCCCGGAGTTCGCCGATGACGATGACGTCCGGGGCCTGCCGGAAAATGGCTCTCATCCCTTTTTCAAAAGATTCGGTGTCCCGTCCGATTTCCCGCTGGTTGATATTACTTTTTTTATGTTTGTGAAGATATTCCACGGGATCTTCCAGGGTGATGATATTGCAGCGCCGGTTGGTATTAATGATATCGATCATCGCGCACAGGGTGGTGGATTTTCCATGTCCCGCAGGCCCGGATACCAGAATCAGCCCCTGGGGTTTAAGGGCATATTCCCTGATCCATTCCGGCAGCCGCAGCTCTTTTAAGGACGGAAGCCGTTCATGGAGGCGCCGGATGGTGATGGACACGGAATGCCGCTGCCGGTAAAGATTGATTCGGAACCGGCCGAGGTTTGAAATTGTGGCGGCAAAATCCATATCGCTGGTCTGAAGAAATTTATCCCAGTCCCCGTCGCTGCCGGAAATCAGTTCCCTGGCGTATAATTCACAGTCCGCCGGGGTCAGGGAAACCGTGGCCAGCCGTTTCACCTGGCCGGCGACTTTAATGGACGGCGGGACCCCGGCGGTCAGCAGCAAGTCGCTGGCTTCGGCCTTGACCAGATAGGCCAGCAGGGCCTCGATTTTAGGGGAGGTCTGGGTTTCGCTCTTGTCTTCCACGGCGATCTGATAGACCGTATCGCCGTGTATCCCGTCTTCAAAGTTTGAATTTAAAAGGCTGAGGGCCGCTTCCATCATGAAAAACGGAACCACCACCGGCCGGATTTTGATGCCCATGGTAAATTCCAGGTCGCTGATGGTCATAAAATCCTGGGGGCTGACCATGCCCAGGGTTAATGTGTTTTCTTTTTTTTCAATGGGAAGAATTTTGTATTGCTTGATTTTTTCCAGGGGGATCAAATTGATGACGTCCTGTGGAATATTTTTTTTAAAAATATTGACATAGGGGACCCCGAATTTTTGTGAAAGAAACGCCAGCATATCATCGGTGGACACAAACCCCATCTTGATCAGTAAGGAGCCCAGGGGCATCTCCACCTGTAACCGGCGGGTAAGTGCCTGTTTGAGCTGATCCCGGGTAATCAGTTTGGAAGTGACCAGTTCCTCGCCCAGCAGTCCCTTGGGCGTCGGCTTGCTGGTGGACGTGGTTGAACGGCTTTGATTAACGGATGGTTGCGGCATGAGTGGCCCTCCTAAAGGGGTTAGAGGCATTATCGGACGGCAGAGGTGGATCGGATGTCGTCCGCCGGATTAATATTTTTTAGAGAGGCGATTGCCTGAAAACAAAAGATTCTCTTTTTTATCATTATTTTATCTTTTTTTACAATAAAAATAATTGGGAATGGTTGCGGAAAACCTCGACAAAGCCCGGTGGGAGAAATGGGAGGGGAACATGGGATTTAACGGAAATCATGCGGATCCTCTCTCTAAAAGAAAAATTTCAGCCCCAGATAGCCTGTGCTGTCGGATTTTTCTCGGTTTTTATAAGGATTGTCCAAATCGATTTCAATATACCGGTAATTCAAAACAACGGCTGTCTGATCCTGAAATTTCCAGCCGCATTCGGCGATAACTTCCAGAAATTTCCGAGTGTCCGCAAATGAAAGCGGCTCCGGCGCGAGGCAAAAACTTACGGACAGAGGGGTCAGCGAGTAATCCTTGAATTCGGTTTTTGCCAGATCATAACTGATATAAGCCATAAGCCCCAGATTCAGCACATTTTCATCAACGCTATATTTTTCCACTTCCCCGCCCACGCCTTTGAAACCAAATCCTCCGGTCAGTCCGTCCATCAGGATTCTGTTGGCGATGAGCCCGTTTAAAAACAGGAGTCTGAAATCATCGCTGTCATATAATCCGCTGATTCCTGTCATTAGTTTTGTGTCCGGAATGTCGAACCCGCCTTCGATGGCCGTATCCAATGCCTTCGGGTTGGCGGACAGCCGGAAACTGAAATCATCGGCCATAACGGTGTCCGTCAGAACCGATAAGCAAAAAACCACGGCGATTGCCATTTTTAACCAAGTTTTCATTGCGGAATTTCTCCTTGCAGCGGTTGAAGCGTTAATAAATAAACAATGAAACATTGGGCATGCATAGGGATGCGTGCCGGTGTTAGGTCAACTGGACCGGTGAAACTTCATGAAATGATTTTTCAGATACCAGAGGCCGCATGTTTTCCGGTACAGGAAACGCCTTTGGATAAAATCACCTGGATTTTATCTATAATGCCGCACGTATCGGAACACTCCGGTAGATCCTTGCGGTTAGCGCATTCCCGACACGGACTTTTCACCAGATACCCGATTTCAAAATCAAATTTATTTCGTAAAACAGTCATGTCGCATCGCCTCTTTAAATATGGCAAACATATCATGCCCGTCTTTTTATGATCAAGGATTATCTGTTAAGGGCAGTGACGGCATCGATGCCTTTTCCGGTGAACGGCACGGCAATGCATGGGGGCGGATTTCACTGGAAGTTTTTATTGTCAAAGTTCAAAAATGGATGATATGGTTTTAAAAATTAATTTTCGGCGGGGGCGTTTTTGCAGACGATCGGCAAATTTTATTTTATTGAAAAAAAATTCATTGGTTTCGTGAAATTCATTTTTGAAGCCTATGACGGCATTGCCGTGGTGGAGACCATCGACCGGCGTCAGTCCCTGATCAAGCTCCATGTGGCCCCGGGATGCGAAGCCGTTACAGATGATGTGCTGCTGGCCCTGAAAAAAGACATCTTCATCGAACGAGTGGACGAAGCCATTGTCCGGCGGTGATTGTCAGAGACAGACTATGAAACTTAGAAAATTTTATATCAACACCATCGGCTGTCAGATGAATGTCTATGATTCGGCCCAGATGGCGTCGGTTTTAAAACAGAAAAACTATCAGCCCTGCGATTCATTTTTAACCGCCGATCTGATCATCGTCAACACTTGCGCCATCCGGGAAAAGGCTGAGCAGAAAGTTTACAGTTTTCTGGGAAGACTGACGCCTCTAAAAAAAAAGAATCCCGGTCTTAAAGTGGTGGTGGCGGGCTGCGTGGCCCAGCAGCAGGGGGTCCGGATCACGGAGCGGTTTCCCCAGGTGGACCTGGTCCTGGGCACCCACATGGTGCACCGGCTGCCGGAATTCCTTGAGGCAATCGAAGCCGCTGCTCAGCCCCTGATTGAAACCGGCATGACGAAAACCATCGGGGAGCCTGCGTCTGCTATTGAGAAACAGGCATCCGGCCATGATGTGAGCGCGTTTGTAACCATCATGCGCGGGTGTGACAATTACTGCACCTACTGCGTGGTCCCCTATGTTCGGGGCCGTGAAATCAGCCGACGTCCGGAATCCATCCTGGGTGAAATCCGTGCGCTGGTGGCCGTCGGGGTCCGGGAGATTACGCTTCTCGGACAGAATGTGAACAGTTACGGCGTTAAAGAGGGGATGACATCGTTTCCGGAACTCCTGACCATGGTCAATGACATTGAGGGGCTTGAAAGAATCCGGTTCGTGACCTCCCATCCCAAAGACCTGTCCGACGACCTTGTGAGCGCTTTCGGCAATCTTGAAAAACTCTGCAACCATATCCATCTGCCGGTTCAGTCGGGTTCGGATCGGATCTTAAAAAAAATGAATCGCAGATACACCCGGTCCGAGTATCTGGAAAAAATTGATAAACTTCGGAGGGTGTCCCCGGACATCGCCATTACAACGGATTTTATCGTGGGATTTCCCGGTGAAACAGATGCGGATTTCCTTGACACCCTCACCCTGATGGAAACCGTGCAATACGACACCGCATTCGCCTTTGAATATTCGGATCGGCATGAAGCGCCGGCATCCCGGTTTTCCGACAAAATTTCCGGACCTGTCAAAAATGAACGGGTTCAGCGACTGTTTGCCCTTCAGAAAGAAATCACCCGAAAAAATCGCCGCCTGCTGGAAGGCAAAGTCTTTTCCGCGCTGATTGAAGGAGAAAGCCGAAACCAGTTGAAAAAATCCGGGACTTCGGCTGCTGTCCAGCTCGCCGGCCGGACGTCGGAAAACCGGATTGTTAATTTTGATTTTCCCTGTCATTGGGGCATTGACTTTGACCTGCTAAAAGGTCAGACTGTGAATGTGGAAATTGTTGACGTGCTTTCAAATTCATTGCGGGGCGTCCTGACCCGCAGGCAAATTGAATACCTCAAGTCAAAAGGAGGGCATTCTCATGTTGCATAAAGTAACCATCGCAGGCCTTGCCATGGACCCGGCCTCAAATGCCCCGATTCTGATATTAAACGCTGTGGACGCGGATTTTTCCGTTCCTATCTGGATCGGACTGCTGGAAGCTGCTTCCATTGCCTCGGTATTGCAGAAAGTCACTTTTGACCGGCCCATGACCCACGATCTGTTTAAAAATTTTATGGAAAGCGTCAATGCCCGGATCCGGCGCATTGAAGTCTGCGATATCCGGGACAATACATTTTACGCGAAACTTTACTGCATTTCCGCTGACGGTGAATTTATTCTCGACGCCCGGCCCTCCGATGCCATTGCCTTGGCATTGCGCATGAATGCGGACATTTACGTTGATGATGTCGTGGTGGATAATTTAAAAGGCAAAAGCGGTCCCTATGAGACCGTCGATAACAGCGACCAGGGGAAAAAATGGGAAAATTACCTGAAAAATCTTTCCCCGGATGATTTTGGGAAATATAAGGTGTAACCTTAGGCTGAAGACTAAAGACCGAAGGCTGAAGTATAACGATGATTGATCTGCATAGCCACACCATATTCAGCGACGGGGTTCTCATCCCGGCTGAACTTGCCCGGCGGGCGGAACATAGAGGATTGACCGCTATCGCTATGACCGACCACGGGGATTTTTCCAATATGGATTTTATTATTCCCCGGATCCGGGCCTTGGCCCTAAAATTGAATTCCGTGATCCAGATTACTATCATTCCCGGCATTGAAATCACCCATGTGCCGCCGAAGCTCATTGCCGATGCCGTGGCCCGGGCCCGGGAACTCGGGGCCAAAATCGTTGTAGTCCACGGTGAAACCATCGTTGAACTCGTAGCTTCCGGGACCAACCGAGCGGCTATTGACGCCGGAGCTGATATTCTGGCTCATCCGGGACTGATTACTGAGGCCGATGTTCGAGCCGCAAAGGAAAACAATGTGCTGCTGGAAATCACGGCGCGAAAAGGGCATTCCCTGACAAACGGCCATGTGGCCCGTCTTGCGGAACACATCGGCGCAAAAATGGTGATCGACACCGACAGCCACGGGCCGGGAGACTTAATTGATGCGGCAATGGCGAAACAGGTGGTCCGCGGCGCGGGATTAAGCGAAGAATTTTTTGAGCGCATGCAGGAAAATGCCCGGGTTCTTATCTCAAAAAATAAGTGAGAAAAAATAAAAAATTTAATCCTGCGAAGAAAAATAACTTGACTTTTATTTTTCAAATGTGGGAATTATGCAGCACACGAAATTCTTAAATTAAAAATTTGTAACAATTGTAACAAACAGACAAAAGCAAAATTCCATGACAAACACCGCGGGCGGAAATTTTTATTTTTGGTATTTTAGCTATTTTTATTTTTATACCAAGGGTCTGCCTGTGGAATAGAGCCAAAAACCAGAAATAAAAGCCGCGGGCAGCCCCAAGCCCGCGGCTTTTTAGTTTAAAAGGCCGCGGAGAAAACATTCTTCACGGCCTTTTTTGTTACCCAAGAACCCATTTTACAGGAGAAAAGAAAATGACCATCATCGGCAAACAGATTCGCATGGAACGCATTATCGACCGCAACACGGGCCGCACCATCATTGTGCCCCTGGATCATGGGGTGTCCGTGGGACCCATCGAAGGCATCAATGACATTAAAACCACCGTGGCCCTTGTGGCGGAAGGCGGGGCCAACGCCATCGTGGAACACAAGGGCCTGGTGGGTGTCGGTCACCGGCGGCGGGGATCGGATATCGGTCTGATTATTCATTTATCAGCCTCCACCTCTCTTTCGGTGTATCCCCATTCCAAAACCCTGGTCTGCTCGGTGGAAGAAGCCATCAAACTGGGGGCGGACGCGGTTTCCATTCACGTGAACATCGGTAACAGCCAGGAAAAAGAAATGCTCCACGATTTCGGGCGAGTCAGCTATGAAAGCCGGACCTGGGGCATGCCGCTTCTGGCCATGATGTATCCCCGGGGAGAAAAGATAAAAGACGAATATGATGTTGAAGTCGTCAAGCACGCAGCCCGGGTCGGGTGTGAAATGGGGGCCGACATCGTGAAGGTGTCCTATACCGGAAGTCCGGAGACATTCGCTAAAGTCGTGGAAGGGTGCACTGTGCCGGTGGTCATTGCCGGCGGGGCCAAAATGAATTCGGACCGGGATATTCTGGAAATGGTGAAAGGCTCCATTGATGCCGGCGGCTCCGGGTGTTCCATCGGCCGGAACGTTTTCCAGCACAAGAATCCCACCCTCATGGTCAAGGCCATGGCCGCAATTGTTTTCGAAAATAAGTCCGTGGATGACGCGTTGAAAATTCTCAAACAATAATTTAATAAAATCGAAGAGGAAACCGTTCATGCGAAAAATCTGGGTTAAAATCGACCCCTGGGATAAAAAACTGGTGACTACCGCCATTGAAGGCGGGGCTGATGGTGTAATGGTGCCGCCCGGTTATGCAGCCAAAGTCAAGGCACTGGGCCGCATCGACACCATTGCCGAAGACGGGGATATCCAGCCGGGTAAGGACGTGGTGATGTTTAAAATTCAAAGCGGCGCGGATGAAACCGACATCATCAAACTCTCCAAGGATAAAAAAGTCATTCTCGAATGCACGGACTGGTCCATTATTCCCCTTGAAAACCTCATTGCCAAAGGGACTGTCAACGTGATCGCCCGGGTGGCCAGCCTTGATGAAGCAAAAACCGCCTTCGGTATCCTTGAAAAAGGCGTGGACCATATCCTTTTTTGTCCGGAAAATTTGCCGGCCTTGAAAGACGCGCTGCGGGAACTGCGCTCCACCACCGATCAGATACCCCTTGAAATCGCTGAAATAATCGAAATCCGGGCTGTGGGCATGGGAGACCGGGTATGCGTGGATACCTGCACGGACATGAAACCCGGAGAGGGAATGCTGGTGGGCAATGCGAGCAGCGCGCTGTTTCTGGTGCATGCGGAAAGCATCGAAAACCCCTATGTGGCGGCCCGGCCGTTTCGGGTGAACGCGGGGGCCGTGCATGCCTATACCCGGGTGCCCGGTGGTAAAACCCGGTATCTTTCCGAATTGTGCGCCGGAGACCCCGTGCTGATCACGGATTTCACCGGCAAGGCTGCGGTCGGCACTGTGGGGCGGCTGAAAATCGAGCGGCGGCCCCTGATGCTGGTCAGGGCAAAAGTCAATGAAAAGGAAATTACTACCATCCTTCAGAACGCCGAAACCATCCGTCTGACGGCCCCGGACGGTCAACCCCTGTCCGTGGTGAACCTGCGCCCCGGCGATAAGGTTCTGGTGGCCATGGAAGCCAGCGGCCGGCATTTCGGCATGAAAATAAGTGAAACCATAAAGGAAAAATAAGACAGGACACAACATCAATGAACGATAACGGCAATCTTCCGGCGCAAGTCCGGATCGGCGAATTGCGAAGCGCCATCAACCGCATTGACGCATCCCTGCTGGACCTGATCAACCAGCGGCTGAAAATCGCCCGTGAAATCGGGGAGATCAAAAAAGAAAAAGGCAGGTTCGTCTATGACAAATCCAGAGAGAACGAGGTATTGCAGTCCCTGATGGCGAAAAATCAAGGCCCGCTGAAACCTCAGACCCTGCATCAGATTTTTTCAGACATTATTTCCGCCTGCCGGGAAATTCAGACTCCCATCCGTATCTCCTATCTCGGACCGGAGGCCACGTTTACCCATATCGCCGCCATGGATCTCTTCGGGCATTCTTCCATCTATCTGCCCCAGACCAGCATCCGGGACGTGTTTTTCGATGTGAGCAAAGGCCAGTCCGATTATGGCGTGGTGCCGGTGGAAAATTCCATTGAAGGAGCCGTCAACCACACCCTGGACCTGTTTTTTGAATCCGATCTGAAGATTTGCGCGGAAAAATATCTCAATGTTTCCCATGCAGTCCTGTCCCGGTCCGATTCCATTGATGATATCGAGATAATTTATTCCCATCCCCAGGCCTTTGCGCAATGCCGGGGCTGGATCCGTAAAAATCTACCCAATGCAACTCTGTCCGAATGCAGCAGCACGGCCATCGCGGCCCAGAAAGCCTTTCAAACGGAAAAATCGGCGGCCATCGCCAACAGTGAAGCAGCTCATATCTATGAATTGCAGATTTTGGAGTCCCATATAGAAGACCACGCCAACAACATCACTCGGTTTCTGCTCATCGGTCGGGATACGCCAGGCCCCACGGGCTATGATAAAACATCCATTATGTTTGTCATATCCCACGTGCCCGGGGCCTTGTACAAGGTCCTGGAGCCCATCGCCGAAGCTGACATCAACATGTCGAAAATGGAATCCCGTCCCACCCGGCACGAAAACTGGAGTTATTTCTTTTTTGTGGATTTTGACGGCCATATCGCGGAAGATAAAATCAAGAACACCATCGACCGGATGACCCCTTACTGCAAATATATGAAATGGCTGGGATCTTACCCGAGGGTGCAGGAGTGAATGATTTTGGAAGAAGGCCAGATAACCCCATGCTGAAAATTAACCCGGGCAATATCCGGAACGCCACGGTGTCGGTTCCCGGCTCAAAAAGCTACACCCACCGGACGTTGATCACCGCCGCTTTGTCGGATGGCCGTTGCCGGATTCATAACTGGCTGGACAGTGAAGATATCCGCTATACCCTGGATTCCTTATTCCAGTTTGGCGCGACTATTGAAAAACAGCCGGACGGTCTTGTCGTTCATGGCCGCAGCGGTGACATGGACCCTTGCGATTCGCCCATTTACATCGGCAATTCCGGCACCTCCATGCGCCTGCTGACCTCCTATGCGGCCCTTGGCAAGGGACGATATGTCCTGACCGGTTCGGATCGGATGCACGAGCGGCCCATCCAGCACCTGCTTGATGCTTTGCAGGAGATGGGCGTTCATGCCGTTTCCCTAAATAATGACGGATGTCCGCCGGTGGAAGTCATGGGGGCAAGGGTTGCCGGGGGAGAGGCCTATATCAATTGCAGCATCAGCAGCCAGTTCCTTTCCGGGCTTCTGCTGATCGCGCCATACACCGAAAAGGGCCTGAAAATTCATGTGACCCATGGGCCGGTGTCAAAGCCCTATATTGACATGACAGTTGATATTATGTCCCAATTTGGTGTTGAGGTCGTTAGAGACGGTTATGATTATTTTGAAATTGCTGGCGGGCAGTGCTACCGCTCCGGCAGTTATATCATAGAACCGGATGCTTCCCAGGCCGGTTATTTTTGGGCTGCCGGGGCCATCACCGGACATAGCGTTAAAGTGTCCGGAATTTCGAAAAGTTCCACTCAGGGGGATGTGCGTTTCGTGGAAGTCCTCGAATCCATGGGGTGTCGGGTGACTCTTGAGCCGGACGGGATCTCGGTGGCAGGTGCCAAGCTTTCCGGGATTGACGTGGATATGGGTGACATGCCGGATATTGTGCCCACGCTTGCCGTTGTGGCCTCCTTTGCCGACGGCGTTACCCGAATCCGCAACGTTTCCCATCTCAAAGTCAAGGAAAGTGACCGGCTCTTCGCCGTAATCAATGAGTTGACAAAAATGGGAATTTCCGCCAGATCTGAGAAGGATGACCTGGTCATCACCGGCGGGGTCCCTCACGGGGCCGTCATCGACACCTATGATGACCATCGCATGGCCATGAGCTTCGCCGTGGCCGGCCTCCGGGTCCCGGGCGTTGAAATCAAAAATGAAAGCTGTGTTGAAAAATCTTTCCCCGATTTCTGGAAGGTGTTTGAGGGGTTGTATGAGAGGTGAAGGATACAATTGACAAAATCTTTGTAAATACATTAAATTAAGAATGATTATTAGACAAGGAGCATCCAGATGCCAGAATTATCAATTGATATCCCAATAAAAAACATTGCTACAATGATCAGCCGAATGAATAAGCAGGATATTGAAACGTTATACATGTATTTAACTAATGAAGGAGCTGAACTCCAGGATCGGAATAAAGATCTGGAACTGGGAAGGGCTGAGTACATAAGCGAAAGCGAAGCGTTTGATGTTTAGGGCTGAATATCACCCGGCGATCAAAAAAAACTTAAGAAAAATTGATCCGCAAATTCGTGAAAAAATCAGACATGAACACATTCCTTACATTTTATCAAATCCTGATGCAGGTGAGAAACTTTCAGGGGATTTGAAGGGAACGCTTTCTTATCACTTCAGCGCTGCCGGCCAGCAATTTAGAATAGCTTATGTCAAGGATGACGGACAGCAGATAATTTTCATACAAATGATTGCGAGGCGAGGAGATTTTTATTCCTACCTCAAGCGTCGGATTTAAAATTTTCCACGGCCCTTTTGTTTTTTTCCATCAAGGAAGAACTCCATGTCCGGCAATACATTCGGCAAATTGTTTCAGATCACCACCTGGGGGGAATCCCACGGTCCGGCGGTGGGCGTTGTAGTGGACGGGTGCCCGCCCGGTATCGAAATGAACGAAGCTATAATCCAGAAAATGCTGGACCGCCGCCGTCCGGGAAAAGCCACCACCAGCACCTCCCGAAAAGAAACGGACCAGGCGAAAATCCTTTCCGGCGTGTTTGAAGGGCGTACCACCGGCACCCCTATCCTGATTTTCGTGGAAAACCAGGACGCCCGGTCTGGCGCGTATCAGTCCATCGCCGATGTGTTCCGGCCAGGCCACGGAGATTTTACCTATCAGGCCAACTACGGCATTCGGGACTGGCGGGGCGGGGGCAGGGCATCGGCACGGGAAACCGTGGGCCGGGTGGCGGCCGGAGCCGTTGCCGCTCAAGTTTTAAAACAGGAAAACATTACCATCATTGCCCATACCCTGGCCCTGGGCGGCGTTCGGGCTGAAACCTTTGATCCCATGGCGATTCATGAGAATTTGTTTTTATGCGCGGACCCGATTGCCGCGGAAAAAATGGCGGTGGAAGTGGACCGGGTCAAAAGGGCAGGGGACTCTCTGGGGGGTATTGTCGAAATCCGTGTGAAAAATGCGCCCGTTGGCTTGGGCGAGCCGGTATTCGATAAACTGGATGCGGATTTTGCCAAGGCGCTGATGAGCATCGGCGCAGTCAAAGGCGTTGAAATCGGCGCGGGATTCGCCGCCGCCGGGATGCGGGGATCTGAAAATAATGATCCGATTTCACCGGACGGATTTCTCACCAACAACGCGGGCGGAATTCTGGCGGGCATATCCAATGGGGACGAAATCATTGTCCGAGCCGCAGTCAAGCCCATTCCCTCCATCCGCATAGAGCAGCAAACCATCAAAACCGATCATACACCCACCAAAATTAGCATTGAAGGCCGCCATGACATCGCCGCCATTCCCCGCATCAACGTAGTCTGTGAAGCCATGGTCGGTTTGGTGATCGTGGATCATCTGCTCAGACAGCGGGCGATATCGGTGATGATTCCGGTACCATAATATTTCATATTCAATCGATAATCAAAGCCCGCCAATGACGAATCAAACCGACACAAATCGATTTCAGTTTTTGTTTGAACAGGATCATTATATCGAACTGAAAGATTATCTTTACAGTTATATTCTCAGAAAAATCGCCGTAAATGATATTTTAAACGGATCTTCCCCTCGGATTAGCCCCAAGATCGATTTAACCATTTGATAATAATATAATTTATTTTTTTGTACAAAAATTT
>PCSG01000056.1:0-6545 GCA_002772195.1 Desulfobacterales bacterium CG23_combo_of_CG06-09_8_20_14_all_51_8
CGGCAAAGGCCGCCGCAAGGGCCCGGGGCATCTCGTCTGTCGTACGCACGATGGACATACCGATGCTTGATCCACCGCTGGCCGGCTTGACCACCAGGGGCAGGCCGAGGCGATGGATGCCGGCGTCCGTGTCAAAGACGTCTTTGCGCCGCACAGGGAAAAACGCCGGAGTCGGAACCTGATTCTGAATATAGAGTTGTTTTGCGGCCAGCTTGTTCATGGCCACTGAACTTCCGAGAAGCCCCGCGCACTGGTAGGGGATGTGCAGCAGATCCAGCAGACCCTGGATCGATCCGTCCTCACCGCCAACGCCATGAAGAATTACTAAAGCCACGTCAATTTGCGGCGCATCCGCCACCAGTCGGGCGATATCTGTTTTGGGATCGTACCGGCGAACGAAGTACCTGTTTTTGTCCAGGGCGTCATAGACCTGACTGCCGCTGGCAAGAGACACTTCCCGCTCCGGGGACGTTCCGCCGGACAGCAGGGCCACGGTCAACCTTTTTTCCATCGATATCATAAATGGGGTTCCCGGATCTTTTGTTAGGGGATGAACCCCTCTTAATTTAACAAGCTTTTTTTCACCTGATGGTATTCGTCGGGGGTGATCAGATTTTTTTCCATCAGACGGGCCAGTTCCATCAGTTCTCTGAAGCGCCGGGAATCAGGGTCCTCCAGCTGCCGTGAAACCGGCATGGCCATGTTTTCGATGACCTGGTGATCCCTGTCGCCGGCGATTTTCAAAGAGGCAAGGCCCCCCAGAAAATGGACCTCTATATTTTTCCCCCGGAGCTCCGGAAGGGACAGAATTTTCAGAAAGGCGGCGCCGCCTTCTTTTTTCATGCGCCGGTAAAACAGATACGCAGCCCCTGTGATCAAGGCGCTGCCGGCTATAAAAATCCAGAAAATATAATTGACGATGCCGCTGAAAAATAAAACCAGTATTCCGATCCCGGCCAGCAGCGCCACGTGAAAAATCAGAATGGCGGAGGCCAGGGCCAGGCTGTTCCGGATATCGGTTATTTCATGGGGTTTTTTTAACATTTTATTGGGCCTTGACTCGACCTTCTCGGTTTCTGCCGCCGCACTGCCTTTGCATCCGGTTTTTTTCATCAATCTTTCTCTGTATCCGGGATGGAATTTTTTTCAGACGACAGGCAGTCCGCCACCCGGGCCTCATATTTCTGGGGGATTTCAAATTTGATGGCGCCTTTTCGATGGGTATTGAGCTTTAAAATCAAATAATTCAATTTTTTTAAAGTTTTATATTTTAATTTTTCATCCGTCATCTGCTCAAAAAGGGCTTCCGTACTGCGGATTTCATTTTTTATTTCTATCTCCGGCGGCAGGCAGCCGGCGTTTTTCAGCATTTTATACGCCAGTCGCAGATCTTCCTGAATCCCGCAGGTATCGTCTAAGGCCAGCGGTTTTCCGGCGCCGGCCAGATTATCAAATTCCCCGTTTTTCTGGGCTTGCCGAATCCGCTCTTCAACGATTTTTTCAAATCCGGTAATCATAAATAAAAATTGAATTAAATAAATAAGCCCCTCTGGATCAACAGAGGGGCTTTATTATTTCAAGTGGTGGCGATGCAGGGACTTGAACCCCGGACACTGCGGATATGAGCCGCATGCTCTAACCAGCTGAGCTACATCGCCTTGCTGAAAACTTCGTAAAAGGCCCGATGAATCCTGATTGCTCCCTTTTGCTTCGTTCATGAATCAGTTCGGTCCCGCCAAAACCTCCTCGCCTTTGTTTCCGTGGGGCATCAGACATTTTACGAAATCTTCACCTCAGACCTGACGTGAGAAAGTCGTCTTTACCAGCCGGCAATGCTCAAGTCAAGCCAAAAGCAGTCGTTTTTTTATAATTATTAAACCGGTCGCCGGTTCCTTTATTTTTCGGATTGAACCGCCTCCACCGTTAATTCACTGATGTTTTCCGGTAAATTTGAGAAAACAACCGTAAAGGGGATGCTATTGCCGGGGGCGACCCCGATGTTGGCATTATTATCCCCCCTACGATTATTCATCCGCTCCGCTAAGGTATTGAGATCAAGACCGGTCAATTCCGCTTGTGTAAACATATTTCCGGCATAAGCGGAGGACGTGACAATGACCTTCCCCGCACTGTCATAAAGGACTGCCTTTACCATCACTTGGCTGCGGGGATGGTCATATCGGTTGGTCACATTACCGGTCACTACCAGAATTTCTCCGGCAACTTTATTTTCTACAAACTGGTATGCAGGCTCAGCGATCATTTCCATTCGGAGATTGCCCTGATCGGTCACCGCCGGCTTTACCGGGGTTACCGGCGCTTCTTCTTTAGCGCCGAACATTTTGATGCCGGCATAAAGAATGGCGCCCAGCGCAATCAACAGGATCAGAGGAATCAAAATCTTTTTCAGATTTCGGCTCTCCATCACCGGCTGTGCATAAGGCTTTCCCATCATTCTGGTTCGATCCAGATAAGCGTCTTCTTCCTCCTCATGGGTTTCTTCCACAACTTCTTCGGGTTCTTCCTTTTTCTCGACAACCGTTTTTCGGTAGGTCTTTTCTATCTGTTGTTCTCTTTCTTCAACGGTTTCCAAAGAAACTTCTTTTACAGCTCCCGGGGTCTCTTCTTCAAGCATGGTCTCAAGGTCGATAGACATCTCATCATCAGAAGCAGTAAACGGTGCTGCCCCTTCCCCTTCCATGCTCAGGTCTTTCAGATTATCTCCCCGTCCGGCCTCTTCAGGTTCCGGCATTGCGTCAAAATCAAGGACGTCTTCAATTTGCGTCAGATCCAACTCTTCTGCTTTTTTCCTTGCACCTTTATCCTCCGCGACAGATGCCGCCGCCGATTCATCCCTCTGGCCTTCATCAAAATCCAGGTCCAGGTCAAACTCATCGGATGGGGCTTCCCCTTTCACCGGTTCCGGCTCTATGTTGAGATCCAGCTCAAAAGATTCTCCAGCCCCCGCTTCCTCTTTGGCCTCGGCGTCAAAACCAAAATCCAGATCCAGGTCTTCATCGGCTTGGGCTTTGGCCTTGGATTTTTTGTCCGCCTGTTCGTCCAGATCCAGGTCCAGGGAGAATTCGTCAGAATCAATGTCGGCCAGTTCCTTGTCCAGATCCAGATCCAGTCCGATATCCTCGGATTCCAGATTTTCTCCGGATGCAAAATCCAGGTCCAGGTCCAGGTCCTCCGACACTTTTTCCGCCGGTTCTTCCGTCAGCTCCAGTTCTTCGAATCCATCCAGCTCCATCCCAAGGTCATCCGCTTTTTCGGAAACCTCTTCGCTGACATCGGCCGCCAGATCCAGGTCCAGATCAAACTCTTTGTCTTCGGCGGATACTTTTGAAACTTCCGCGGTTTCTTCAGGTTCAAGTTCAAAATCGAGTTCGAAATCCTCTTCTTCAGCCTGTTTTTTTGACGCATCCTGCGCCGGTGTTTTAACCTCCGCCTTTTCACCGGCTTTTTTTGCGGTTCCCTTAGAGGTGTCTTCTTCTTCCGATCCTTTCTCTAAGTCAAACGCATCCAAATCCCTCTCAACACCTCCTTTCGTTTCAATTTCCAACACTTCTGCCGTCGGTTCTATCTCTACGAATTCAGCAGTATCAGCCAGATTTTCATCCAGGGCCATCTCAATTTCATCCGCTGCGATTTCAGCAGTCTTTTTCCCCGGTACCGCCTCATCTTCAAAATCTAAAAAATCAACCTCCTCTTCTTCCGATGTTTTTTCAGCCGGTTCTTCTTCCGCCTGCCCCGCAGATTCCAGTTTTCCCAGATCGAGCACGTCCTCTTCCGCTTCCTGAGAGGATTCCAGATCGTCAAACGCTATTTCCGGCTGTTCCTGGCCGATGTCGTCCAAGGACACGATCTCGGAAATATCCTCGGCAGTGGCTTTTGCCCCGAGTTCTCCAAAAGAGATGATATCGGACTCACTTTCCGGCTCTTCCAGCCATGCATCCACGCTCTCTTCCGCCGTTGACTTCAATAATAGGGAATCCATGGAAATAATGTCATCATCCTGTTGTTCAAGATCCGACAGCAGAATTTCCGGCTCTTCGCCGCTGGTTTGCCTGTCTTTCCGGCCGGAAGGGGCGCTTTCAAATAATTCTTCCGCAGTTGCCATGGGAATATCGGCGGTTTCCAGGGATATTTCGGATTCCAGGTCAGTGAATTCCTCGTCGACTTCCTGACCCAGGACATTGTCTATTTTTGCTTCAAGGGCTTCATCAATCGTAAAATCAGCAGGTTTATCCTTGTCTAAGGATTTCGGATACGCGATAAATACTTGCTGGCACTTGGAACACCTGACGGTTGACCCGGTTTCTTGGATCAGGCTGGATTTAACTTTAAAACTTGTTCCGCAAGCCTCACAGGTAATAATCATTTTATTTCCTCGCTGCTTAGAAATTTAGGTGATAAAGTGCCGGCAAATTTCTGTATTTTTCCGCGTAATCCAGTCCGTATCCCACCAGAAACCCACCCTCTACGGAATAACAAGCGTAATCCGCCTTATAATCAACCTCACGGCGCTCATACTTTTCAATAAACACGCAAACCCGGATGCTGTTCGGTCCAAAAGATTTCAAATGTTGAATCAGCCGTGTCATGGTCCGGCCGGTATCGATGATATCTTCCACCACCAGGACGTCTTTTCCGGAAATTTCAGACGTAATCTCTTTTTGAAGCTGAACCTCTCCGGAAGAGCTGTCTTTTTTTCCGTAACTTGAAAATTGGATAAAGTCAATCTCAACCGGAATCGTCAACCGTCTTGCCAGATCTCCTAAAAAGATGAATGCGCCTTTTAGTACGCCGATCAGCACCAGCGGTTTGTCTTTGTAATCCCTGGAAATTTTCCGGGCAAGGGATTCGACGATCGCCCCGATCTCTTCTTCCGTAAGGATTGTTATTAATTCAGGCATATATAAAAAAACAGAAACCCTCTTTAAAGCCTTGGATTCCGCCGTTCGCCTGACCGCTGACGATATACGGAAGATTTCTTTTTTGGAGGCCCGTTTTCGCTGCACGGCCCACCCTTGTTGAAAAATCCGCGCCTGAAACGTATAAATAAGCAAACCTGTTATATCTTGCGCCTGTACTTTTGTCAATAAAATTAATGTATTCCTGACATTGATGAATTTTACTACCGGCCGGGTCATTATTTTTTTCGCAATCCGGTCGATCACTCGCTTCTTTTTAATAATTTTAAGAGGTTATTTCCAATTCAAACTTTGGGGGCGTTAAGAGGACTTGACAGGGAAAGACGTCGATCATTAAGGGAACGTCCAAAAATTAATATACTTGAATAGCCGCTTTTGTCACGGCGGTTGAAATCCGGTGGGAAAATTTTTTGCGCAGGCGCGAAGTCTCCATGCCCGACTACAATCCTTCTCCGGCAAGGGCCTCCACCAGTTCCTTCTGCTTTTTGGTTAATTTTTTCGGCATGGCGATCTGAATTTCCACGTACAAATCACCCGCGCCATCGCCCTTCATGTGGGGAAGGCCGTTTCCGGCCAGGCGCAGTTTGCTCTTGTGCCGGGTCCCGGCCGGAATTTTCAAGCTGAGCTCTTTGCCATCCAGGGTCGGCACCGAAATCCGGGTCCCGAGCAGCGCGTCGGTGAGTTTGATTTCCCGGTTCAACTGCAAATCATACTCCGTGCTTTTAAACACGGGGTCTTCCACCACCCTTGCGATTATGTAAAGATCTCCGGCGGGCCCGCCATAGGGGCTCGGCTGGCCCCGGCTGGCCAGGCGCAGTTTTTTTCCGGTAATCATACCTTTGGGGATTTTCACCGCAAGGGTTTCGGTTCCCCCGGAAGGGTTCTGGAGAGAGAGGCTTCTGGACGTGCCGGCGGCGACTTCATGGAGGGTCAGGGGGATTTCATATTCCATGTCCGCGCCTTTTACCGGGGCCGATTGCCGGCCCCCGCCTCCGCCGAACATGGATTCCGGATTAAACGAAAACCGACGACTCCCGCCCCCTGATTTCCGGCCGCCGGAAAAAAACGAGGCCCCGCCGAACCCGAATTTCCGTAAAATATCCTCGATGTTGGACCCTCGGAAAATGTCTTCCTGGGAAAACTGCTGGTGAAACCCCTCCGAACCATAGGTGTCGTATTTTTTGCGTTTTTCCGCATCGCTTAAAACCGCATAGGCTTCGCTGATTTCCTTGAATTTTTCCTCTTTGGCCTTGTCTCCGGCGCTGTGGTCCGGGTGATATTTCATCGCCAGCTTGCGGTAGGCTTTTTTAATTTCATCCGCGCCGGCGTCTTTGGCGACGCCGAGACTTTTATAATAATCCTTCTGGGCCATGGGTTCTTTTTCCTGACTTGTTTATTTTAATTTCAAAGGGGTCCTGTCTTCAGATGCGTTTCATCCAAACAATAAGTCAACTGCCTGAAATGTCAAGGGTCGGATACGGTTAAGGGCTTATGATGCTTTAACTTTTTCCATTGGATCGGGCAGGGGATTTTAACGCGATCATGAGAATCGACAACGCCACCGGCGTGATTCCCTCCATCCGGGACGCCTGGCGCAGAGACTCGGGC
>PCSG01000056.1:6554-7195 GCA_002772195.1 Desulfobacterales bacterium CG23_combo_of_CG06-09_8_20_14_all_51_8
GCGAGCTTCTCCTTCAGTTCATTGGACAGTCCGTGCAAGGCGCTGTAATCAAACCCTTCGGGAATTTTTTTATTCTCCAGATCGGTGAATTTCTCGATTTCCTTGAACTGTTTCTGAATATAGCCTTCATATTTGATTTCGATTTCCACCTGCCGCGCCACCCGGGGGTCCAAGGGAGGGTCCGGCGGCGCGAAGGCGTCGACAAACCCATAGTCCAGCTCGGTGCGTTTGAGAATCTGGTCCATTTGCAAGCCGTTGTCAATGGGAGTGGAATCCCGGCTCTGCAAATACGCATTCACCGCCGATGTCGGCTTGACCACCGTTCCGCGAATCCGCTGGATTTCCGTCTGAATCAGCCGGCGACGGGCTTTCACGTCTTTAACCGTATCCGCGTCCACGAGACCCAGATCATGGCCGATTTCCGTCAAGCGCAAATCCGCGTTGTCCTCCCGGAGCATGAGCCGGTATTCGGCCCGGGATGTGAACATGCGGTAGGGTTCCCGGGTGCCCCGGGTCACGAGATCATCCACCATCACGGCCATATAGGCCTGAGACCGGTCCAGAACGAACGGGGAACGGCCCTGAATCCGGCAGGCCGCGTTGATGCCCGCCCACAACCCCTGGGCCGCCGCCTCCTCATA
>PCSG01000056.1:7214-7857 GCA_002772195.1 Desulfobacterales bacterium CG23_combo_of_CG06-09_8_20_14_all_51_8
TGCCCGGCCAAATAAAGATTCTGTACATTCTTTGTCTCCAGCGTAGGAAAAAGCTGCGTCGGGTCTACCACGTCGTGCTCTATGCCGTAGCCGAAACGGTTTATCTTGACTCTTTCAAGCCCCGGGATCGAATGAATAAAAGCCTCCTGAACGTCCTGGGGCAGGCTCGTGGACAGCCCGTTCGGGTAATACTCATCCGTATCCAGCCCTTCGGGCTCCAAGAATACCTGATGTCTTTGGTGATGCGGGAATTTGACCACCTTATCCTCAAATGAAGGGCAATAGCGCACGCCTGTGCCGGTTATCTTGCCGCTATATAAAGGCGAGCGGTCCAGATTATTCCTTATGATCTCGTGCGCCCTATCATCGGTATAAGTAATATAGCAGGGGACCTGTCTGACATCTAATTTTTTTGTTGAAAAAGAAAACGCCTCAGGCGGATGGTCTCCGTCCTGTATCCGCATATTAGAAAAATCTATTGTCTTGCCGTCAAGCCTCGCGCACGTCCCGGTCTTGAACCGCAATAGCCTTAATCCCAGACATTTCAGGGAATCCGATAATTCGCTTGCGGTCTCTTGTTCCTCTAATCTGCCCCCAGCAAAACTCTTCATGCCTATATGAATCAGGCCGTTCAAGAAAGTGC
>PCSG01000377.1:0-687 GCA_002772195.1 Desulfobacterales bacterium CG23_combo_of_CG06-09_8_20_14_all_51_8
TGTTGGAAATTACTATAAGGCCGTGGAAGAAAAAATGGTTTCCGAGAATATCACCAAGGTGCTTTACCCCAATGACGAACCTGAGGTTGGCCGCCGGCTTTGCCTTCAGCAGCAGTATTTTTTTGTTTCCTGTTCTCTTCAGGACATGATCCGGCTGTTCGTTCAGCGGGAAACAGACCTTTCCCGGTTGCCAGACAAATTCGTGGCCCAACTCAACGACACCCATCCGGCCCTGGCTGTGGCCGAACTCATGCGGCTTCTGGTGGATGAGCATCTCATGGACTGGGGGCCGGCCTGGGACATCACCACCCGGATATTCGCCTATACCAACCACACCCTGTTGCCCGAAGCCCTGGAAACCTGGCCGGTGCCGCTGATGCGGCGGCTTCTGCCCCGGCACCTGGAAATCATATTTGAAATCAACCGCCGGTTTTTAGATGATGTGGTCCGGCCCCGAACGAACGATGGGGAAAAAATTTCCCGGCTGTCCCTGATCGCGGAAACCGGGGAAAAGCAGGTGCGCATGGCCAATCTGGCCTGCGTGGGCAGCTACGCCATCAACGGAGTGGCCAAACTGCACACGGAGCTACTCAAACAAACCGTGTTAAAGGATTTCCATGACCTCTGGCCGGAAAAATTCAAAAGCATCACCAACGGCGTTACCCCGAGGCGGTTCATGGTACTGGC
>PCSG01000377.1:736-7926 GCA_002772195.1 Desulfobacterales bacterium CG23_combo_of_CG06-09_8_20_14_all_51_8
ATTCGCGACCTGGAGCGTCTCCGGGACCTGGAGCCTTTTGCCGATGACGCCGGGTTTCGGGAACGCTGGGCCGCCACCCAGCAGGCCAGCAAAATACGGCTGGCGGACATGATCGCAAAAAACACGGGCATTGAGGTGGACCCGGCCAGCATGTTCGACGTGCAGGTCAAACGCATCCACGAATACAAACGTCAGCATTTGAACATCCTGCATATTCTTACGCGCTACCACCGCATCAAGCAGGGGCTGGCGGGCGACGCGCCTCCCCGCACGTTTATTTTCGGCGGAAAAGCAGCCCCGGGCTATGTCATGGCCCTGCTCATCATCCGGCTGATTCACGCGGTGGCGGATGTGGTCAACCATGATCCGGATGTTGGGGACCGCCTGAAAGTGGTGTTTTATCCGGATTTTAATGTGAAAAACGCCCAGTTTATCTATCCGGCGGCGGATTTGTCCGAGCAGATTTCCACGGCCGGAAAGGAGGCCTCAGGCACGGGCAACATGAAATTTTCCTTAAACGGGGCGTTGACCATTGGCACCCTGGACGGCACCAACGTGGAAATCCGGGAAGCCGTGGGGTCGGAAAATTTTTTTCTATTCGGCCTGACCGCGGACCAGGTGGTCAAAGTCCGGCAGGATGGCTACTGGCCCATGGATCTGTATCTTGCCCATCCGGAATTGCGGGGGGTGATGGACATGATCGCGGGCGGCGGCCTGTACCCCCAGGATACCCGCCTTTTCAGGCCCCTGGTGGATTCCCTGCTCTACCGGGATGTGTTTATGGTGCTGGCGGACTATGACGCCTATGTGAGATGTCAGGAAACCGTGGATCGCCGGTTCCAGGACCCGGATGACTGGCACCGGATGTCGATTCTGAACGTGGCCCGCATGGGCCGGTTTTCCTCCGACCGATCCATTGCCGAATACTGCCGGGACATCTGGGGCGCGGGGCCGGTGGAGGTGACCCTTTGACAGGGAAGTTAAGGCGAACAGAAAAAAAGACGGACACAAAATAGGAGAGGGGGTTCTTTTGCTTCCAGGTCCGAACCCTCAAAGCGGGCGCTCACCCGAAATTTTTTTGATGAAAACCACAGCCGCGAAATACAGGGACCCGGCCAGAATTACAACATCCCGTAAAACCGTGCCCATGTCGATACTTTCGCCGGGGCTGGTGGAAAAGCATCCGCAGCTGATATCCACTCCCCGATAGATATTAAAGGAAAGCGCGGCGATAAAGGCGAGCATCAGCCCATTGTATAAAATCACCGCGCCCGGCAGCCAGACGCCGGTGATCATCAGGACTCCCACCAAAACTTCCAGCCAGGGCAGAAAGAGGGCGGTCAGGTTGATGAGCTGGTCGGGCAGGATCTGATAATTATAGACCATCCCGGCAAAGGAGACTGTGTCCAGAATTTTGGGAATACCGGCGGCGATTAAGATTGCGCCCAGGACCAGGCGAACGAGAAAAGCGGTTTTGCGATTAATTTTTATCCAATTGAGTTTGTTCATAATTTTTTCACAGGGTCCGCCGTAAAGCGGGCCGTATGACTCGAAGAAGGCAGCGCGCAGATCAAATCGCCGTCTCCGCAGGTAATGGTTTCAAACTGAAACACCGGGTGATCAATGCCGAATTCATGAAACAGGTGATGCCGGAGTTTTTCAGATAATATTTCCGTGTCGCTGATCATCTGATCCTTGACAACGGTCAGATGGCAGGTAAAGGCGATGCCGGCATTGCCGATATGCCAGGCGTGGAGATGGTGGGCGGAATCGATTTCCGGCCGGCTTTCAAGATAGCGCCGCACCGCTTCAAGATCCAGGCCCTGGGGTGTGGCGTTCATGAGAATGGCCGCCGCCTGTTTTAAAATATCCCATCCGTTTTTAAGAATAAACACCGCGATAAACAGGCAGAGGAGCGGGTCCAGCCAGAACCAGGGCTTCCAGATCAGGACCGCTCCCGCGACGAGCACGGCCAGGGAAGTAAAAAAATCCCCCAGCATATGCAGAAACGCGCCCCGGATATTTAAATTATGGGCGGCGTCCGGGCGCAGGATGAGGGCGGAAAGCCCGTTGCCGATAATGCCTGCGCCGGCCATGATCATGACGATGCCCCCGGCGACCGGCTCCGGGTTTCCCAGGCGTGCGATGGCCTCATAGACAATAAACACCACCGCGCCAACCAGGATTCCCACATTGGCCACCGCGCCCAGGATTTCCGCCCGCTGCCAGCCGAAGGTCAGCCGCGGGGAAGGTTTTTTCCCGCCGATGCGCAAGGCTGCATAGGAAATCAAAAGTCCGGTCAGGTCGCTGAAATTATGAACGGCGTCGGAAATCAATGCCATGCTGTTGGCCAGAATGCCGCCGGCCAATTGAAGGGCCGGAATCAGAAAATTCAGACCAATGGCCATCAGTAGCCGGGGGACGCTGGTTTCGGGGGCGGCTGAATGGGCCGGGTGGCTATAGCCGGTGGTGGGTTTAGGCAATGTCATAGATTATGAATTGGGGGTGTCCACGGGCAGGTTGTATTGGTTCCAGACAGTCCAGCCGTTGATGAGAGCGGATACATTTTCACACCCCAGATCACAGAGAAACACCGCCAGCTTGTCGCAGAGGTCGCAGGTTGCGCCGTCGCAGTAGGTGATGATGTGTTTGTCCGGGGATATTTTTTCCATAATCTCAAAACATTTTTCCTCGGCTTCCTGAAAGGGCAGACTGAAGGCTCCCCGGATATGTCCCTGATTATAGAAGGATTCCGGCCGTGCATCGATAAAAACCGTTTGATCGGCATAAAACAGGGCCGCTGCCTCATCCACTGAAATAATGGACACATTTTCGGAAGAAGCCGTATGGGAAACGCCCTGGCTCCAAGGGCAGAACAAGGGAAGGGTTTTCCCCCGGACCTGGTTGAAACCAAAGGCGATACCGGCTGAGATCAGAAAGATCGCCGGAATCTGCCAGAGCGCATTTGTAAAGGGTGTTGTCATCCGCATTTTTTATTATTTATGAGGTCATAGAAAAAGCATCGTGACTTTTTACAACGGTGTAATAAAATGATAAAATCAAACTTTTGTCAAGACCTGATGCAATGACCTGATGCAATGATAAAAATTATCTCACCACCGCGCCACAGAGAGTTCTCATAGATGGCAACGTCATAAAAACCATCATTCTCTGAGCTCTCTCTGTGGTTGAAAATGATGTGTCGGGAATCTCAGTTGGAAAAATTATTTCGCGCGAAGGCGCAGGGACGCAGAGGATACGGATATCAGAGAGTTTTCCCTTCGCGGTCCCGGCGGCTCTGCGGGAGAATCCAAAAAAATTTCTCACAAACTGAATTTTTGTAGTATAAAGCGGCGCGGGAATTTCGTCATTTATACAGGAGACATAAGCGATGGAAAACAATAGCGCAACCTTCCGGCCCATCTGGTTAAATTCGGCCGGTGATACCGTCAACGTGATCGATCAGCGGGCCTTGCCCCACCGGCGTGTTGAGATGGCGTTAAATTCGGTGGACCAGGTGATATTCGCCATCCGGGAAATGGTGGTTCGGGGCGCGCCGCTCATCGGGGTCACCGGCGCTTTCGGGGTGTTTGTCGCGTTAAAAACCCATCCGGACTGCCTGGCGGACCCGGCCTTTATCCGGGATCAGGCGGAAAAAATTGTCCGCGCCCGGCCCACAGCCGTGAATCTCGCCTGGGCCGTGAACCGGGCCCTTTCCGCCGTGCTCGCCGAAAAGGACCCGGCCCGGCGCGTGGATGTTGCCCGGCGGACGGCTTGTGAAATCACTGAAGAGGAAGTGGAAAATTCCAAAAATATCGGCCGCTACGGGCTTCCCATCATAGAGGAGATCGCCCGGAACAAACCCGGAAAGCCCGTGAATATTCTGACCCACTGCAATGCCGGTGCCCTGGCCTGCATCGAATACGGCACGGCCACGGCCCCGATTTATGCGGCTCATGCGTCGGGAATTCCGGTGCATGTGTGGGTGGACGAGACGCGGCCCCTGAACCAGGGGTCCCGGCTCACGGCTTGGGAGCTGGGCCGCGCCGGCGTTCCCCACACGGTGATCACGGACAATGCCGGCGGCCATCTCATGCAGCATGGCCGGGTGGATCTCGTGATCGTGGGCACGGACCGGACAACCCATACCGGGGATGTGGCCAATAAAATCGGCACCTATCTCAAGGCCCTGGCGGCAAAAGACAATGGGGTGCCCTTTTATGTGGCCCTGCCGTCATCCACGTTTGACTGGACCCTCCGGGATGGGCTTTCGGAAATCCCCATCGAGGAGCGGGACGCCGATGAGGTGCGCTATATCCCCGGGGCCGCCAAAAGCCGGGATTATTTGCTGATGCCGGCGGAAAGCCCGGCCGCCAATTTTGCCTTTGATGTGACCCCTGCCCGGCTCGTGACCGGGTTTATCACCGAGCGGGGGATTTGCAGGGCCGATGCGGCGGACATACGTCGTCTGTTTCCGGAAAAATATCCGCCTGAAATCCCTTGACTTTGAACCGGCCCGTCCGATACAACCCCATCATGTTTACGGATCTGGAAAAAAAGATTATCACGTTGATTCAAGGGGATATGCCGGTGGAGCCGCGTCCGTACCAGGCGATCGCGGAAAAAATCGGCACGGATGAAGCGACCGTGCTGGCGGTCTTAAAAGATCTGTGCAATCGGGGCATCATCCGCCGGTTCGGGGCCACCCTGCGGCATCAGAAATCCGGATTTACAGCCAACGCCATGGTCGCCTGGCAGGTGGACGAAGACCAGGTAAAAAGCGTGGGAAACATGATGGCCGCCTGTGACGCGGTTTCCCATTGCTACCGGAGAGATCCGGCCAGGGACTGGCCGTATAACTTATACACCATGGTCCATGCCGCGGATGAACCGTCCTGCCGGGCCATCGCCGACGCCTTGTCCCAAAAAACCGGCGTCGACACCTATGAGATTCTTTTCAGCCGCAAGGAACTCAAAAAAACCTCCATGCAGTATTTTGACGATGACCCCGACTTTTAACCTATAGTCTTCAGCCTTCAGCCTTGAAATCCTCCCCCCATATCCTTCTGGTCAATCCCTGGATTCATGATTTCGCCGCCTATGATTTCTGGGCCAAACCCCTGGGCCTGTTGATCGTCGGGGCCATTCTCCGCCTTCAGGGATTTCGCGTCGCCTACCTGGACTGCCAGGACCGGTTTCATCCCAAATCAAAAAATATCCAGAATCCTTTGGATAGAGGCGGCCGGGGTCCTTATCTGAAAACCCCGATCCCTCCGCCGAAAGGCCTGGAATCCACGGGCCGGACCTATTCCCGGTATGGCATTTTGCCGGATTGGCTGGCTGAAGATTTAAAAAAACTGCCCCCGCCGGATGCGATTCTGGTGACTTGCCTGATGACTTACTGGTATCCCGGGGCTTTTGAAACCATCCGGGTCGTGCGGGAGATTTTTCCCAAAGCGCCCATTGTGCTGGGGGGCATCTATGCGACCCTGTGCCCGGAACACGCCAAGGCCCATTCCGGGGCCGATTATGTGGTGACCGGTCCGGGAGAGACGGCGGTCTTGGAGCTTTTGGAAACAATCACCGGGTTCCGGACCCCGCCCGCCTTTGATCCGGAGGACCTCAACTCCCACCCCTATCCGGCCCTTGATCTTCAGCGAAAAACAGCCTATGCGCCGCTCTTGACGTCGCGAGGCTGCCCTTATTCCTGCGATTACTGCGCGTCAAAAATTCTCCAGCCCCGTTTCCATCGCATGTCGCCGGACCGGGTGGTAACGGAGATTTTTCACTGGCAGGACAGTTTCGGCGTGAAAGATTTCGCCTTTTATGATGACGCCCTGCTGGTGGATGCGGAAAACCACATCATTCCTACGTTTGAAAAGCTCATTGCATCAAACCGGACATTTTCCTTCCACACCCCAAATGCCGTGCATATCCGGGCGATCACGCCGAAAATCGCGGGCCTCATGCGGGCCGTTGGCGTCAAAACCCTGCGCCTGGGCCTTGAGACATCGGATTTCAGCCGCCGGGAAATGGACCGGAAGGTGGAGGAAGCGGAGTTCGTTCAGGCGGTTAGTTATCTTAAGGAAGCGGGGTTTCAAAAAGATCAGGTGGGGGCCTATCTCCTGGCCGGACTGCCCGGACAAACGGAGGAATCCATTGCGCGGTCCATTCGAACCGTCAAGCAAAGTGGCATCACGCCGATTCTGGCGTATTACACACCCATCCCCGGCACCAAAATGTGGGAGGCGGCTGTGGCCGCCTCCCGCTATGATCTGGCTGCGGACCCGGTGTTCACCAACAACGCCATCCTACCCTGTCAAACCGCTGATTTTGACTGGGAGACCCTGGCCCGGCTGAAACGGCTGGTGAAATCGGGCTAAACGCTTAGATTTTTTTGATTTTTCGCGCAGAGGCGCAGGGACGCAGAGAAATACTTTTTTATTCGTCCGATCTCGGCGCCTCAGCGTCTCAGCGCGAGATGATCTTTCTCCCTCCAAAGTAGGGCGGATTAGCGAAGCGTAATCCGCCAAAAGGCAACGAAGGCATTTGCCGGATTACGCCACGCAGGGCGCGGCTGATCCGACCTACGGTTTTCGCCTTCCAGCCTACGGTCTTCAGCCTTTCGCCTTCATCACCCTTTCCGCCGCCGCCACGATATTTTCCACGGTGAACCCGAAATTTTTCAGGACCGTGGAACCCGGCGCCGAGGCACCGAAGGTGGAAATACCGATGATCGCACCCCCGTCCCCTGTGTATTTTTCCCATCCCAGGGGAAGCCCGGCTTCCACCGCCACCCGGGCCTTGACCTCCGGCGTCAGGATTTTTTCTTTGTAATCCAGGGGCATTCGTTCAAACAGCTCCCAGGAGGGCATGCTCACCACCCGGACGGCCTTGTCTTTTTCGGTCAGCATTTTCGCGGCTTCCAGGGTGATGGCGACTTCCGATCCCGAGGCCATGAGAATCACATCCGGCAAGCCGTCGCAATCTTTGAGCACATAGGCCCCGTTTTCAAGAAGGCTGGCGGCGGGATAAGTTTTACGATCGATGACCGGCAGGTTCTGGCGGCTTAAAATCAGGGCCGTGGGGGCATTCGTTGATTTGACGGCATGACGCCAGGCAGCGGCGGTTTCCGTGGCGTCCGCCGGCCGGATCACGGCAAGGCCCGGGATCAGACGCAAGGATGTCAG
>PCSG01000214.1:0-339 GCA_002772195.1 Desulfobacterales bacterium CG23_combo_of_CG06-09_8_20_14_all_51_8
CATCTTTTGTGTAATCTCCATTTTGAGACGCGTTCTCCAATATGATGTCTGTCTTCATACGTCTCACTAGATTCACGATTGGTATACATAGGTCCATTGAATGCGTCTCCAGAGGTGACATGGTTGTCAATATATTGTCTGTGCTGCTATCATAATGTGCTGATACTTTTGGTATTTGATTGTCAAAGGTTATCAGAAATGCTTTTTGCGCCCCAGAACTCTCCACAACCAGGCGAATAAGCTTGTCAAGAAGCTTTGGAAGCTCAAGCACCATCGAGATGCTCTGCGATGCTTGTATTATAGAATTCAGGTCTAGTGTTGACATTTTATTTTTCTGGT
>PCSG01000214.1:398-7858 GCA_002772195.1 Desulfobacterales bacterium CG23_combo_of_CG06-09_8_20_14_all_51_8
TCATGCTGGCCTGCCTGACCATCATCCGGCATCCCAACGAAGCGCAGGCCATGCCGCTGTTTCATCAGATTTCCGTGATCGCTGTTCCCTGCCTGATCCTGTTCATACCGATTTTAGATACCGCATTTGTCAGTTTCATGCGAAAACTGTTCGCCCGCTCCATATTTCAGGGGGGCAAGGATCACTCCTCCCACAGGATGGTGGCCATCGGGCTTTCCGAAAAAAAAGCGGTGGTCATATTATATATTTTTGCCGTTCTTTCAGGCGCCATCGCCCTGGGGATTTATCCCCTGGACATGGGGATCAGTATCGCCATTATCGCCTTTTATCTGATTCTCGTGCTGCTGTTTTGGATCTACCTTGCCAATGTGGCGGTTTATTCAAGGCCGGCGGATTCATCTGAAAAACGGACCGGGGTATTTCGGCCGGTGATGATGGAAGCAGGATACGGGCGGACCCTTTTTGCCGTTCTCATGGATTTGATCCTGATCACGCTGGCCTATTACAGCGCTTATCTTTTAAGGTTCGGCGGGGAGATCGGGCCGAATTTTAATTTTTTTTTAAAATCCCTGCCCATCCTGTTTGCCTGCCAGATATTCTGTTTCTATAGTTTCGGGGTATATCAGCGATTGTGGTGGAGATCCCGGCTGGGGGACGTTTCCGTTTATGTCAAGGGAGTTGCCGCTGGTACGGTGCTGGCCATGCTTGGGCTCCTGTTTCTTTACCGGTTTCAGAGTTTTTCCCGATCTGTGTTTATCATTTACGGGGGGGTGATGCTGATCCTGATATCCTTTTCCCGGTTTTTTTTCAGGCTGCTGGATGAATGGGTGAGCCGGGAAAATCAGCATGGGAAACCAGCGTTGATTTATGGGGCAGGCATCGGCGGTCAGATGGTGGTTCGGGAAATCGAAACCAACGACACTCTGGGGTTGTCCCTGGTGGGCTTTATTGACGATGATCCGAGAAAAAAAGGCAAAAATATTCATGGGTATCCGGTTCTGGGCAATGAAAATCAGCTCGGAGAAATCATCAAGAAGTTCCAGATCCAGGAAATCATCGTATCGTTTCGCGATAATGGGTCGGAAAAGAAGAAGGAAGTCCAGCGACGATGCAACCGTGACGGTCTTGACACAACGGTCCGGCAAATGCGGCTGGTGATCGAGCTGTGATTTTATGGTTGGTTTTTACAGGAGGTGATTTTTTTTGATGAACCTTTTTTATCAGATTCCGGGAAGAGGGAATACTCGATAAATTGTGAGTCCATTTGCTATGATGAAAACGGTAAGACTGTTTATTCCCTTGCTTATTCGGCGGTCAGCGGTTTTAAGGATGCGTTGTACTTCTCGATTCCGGCCATTAATCGTTTTTCTTCTTCCTTAAACTTTCGTATTTTGGCATTTATTCCCTTAACTTTTTGATTATAAACGATTATATCTGCTTTATCGGTCATGTCCGCCCGGATGTTCTCAATTCGCTCTTTTTCAGCTGTCAGCAGCTTATGTTTCCGGTTCAGGGCCTCGATTTCTTCCAGAAGATTTTTCTGCGTCGCCGCCCATTCTTCAAGATCTTCCTGGCTGGCGGAAGGACCCGTTTCCCGGATGATTTTTTCCCCCGGAAGAACGGGTGCTTGCTGGGGCTGGGTCACGTGCGACTGGTAGATCGAGGGAATGGTTGAGAGCGTATCCGTATAATGGACAATGCCTTTGCTGTCGACATACTGATAAAATTCAGCGGACGCCGGCAGGGCTGCGCTTATCAGCAGCAGACAGGCGCAGGCAAGTGGATGATTTCTGGACATAAGACATTTCCCCCTTTGGATGGAAAATTGATTTGATGCGGTTTTTGCAAATATTAGTTAATATAAAGCCGTCCCGGGGAAAATGTCAAGCAACACAGATTCGCCCTGATATGAGTGTCACTGGGCAATGGCTAATTTACAGTCAGTTGCTGGATGGCCTGGTTGTATTTTTCGATTTCCGCCTGGAGAATATTTTTCTCAATTTTATACCGTTTTATTTTGGCGTTTAATTTTTTAACATTTTCATTGTATTTCAGGACGCTTTTTTCATCATTTTCATCCACGCTGCTTTCAATTTCCTGTTTTTCCTTTAACAGGATCAGATATTTTTTGTTTAATGCCTCTTTTTTCCCGGCCAGCGATTTTCGGGTGATTTCCAGGTGCGCCAGATCCATCGGGGCTTTTTTTCCGATTTTTTTATCCTGCCCGCTGCTGTCTTTTCCCATCAATGGGACCGAAGTCCCGGGTTCCGATTCAGGGCGGGGTTCTGCCTGGTTTTCCATCGGCGTTGACACAACAGGCGAGGTTTGCCGGACAGGGAGAGCCGCGTCCGGCGCAGGGATGACAGGTTCCGGGGGCGGGATCGTTTTTTGATCATCAGCGATGTTTTCTAAAAGAATGCTTGCGGATCGGAACGGTTTTTCCATTTCCGGTTTGATTTCCGGTCCAGGGGCGCTTTGATCGTCAGTGATTTTTTCAGTCGGCCCTGTTTCCTGTTTCAGGATTTCAGGCCCTGGTTTTCGGTCGGTATCCGGCTGAACTTTCTTCGCTATGGGTATTATCCGGCTTTTCTGGGGTTCCTGTAACGTCTGAATTTCCATTTCACCCGTCAGGGGTGCGATTTCGGAATAGGGCGCAAGCTGGGAGCGGTATTCCGGCGGAACGGAATAAATATTATTTGTCAGACGTGTAATTCCATTCGGATCTGTATATTGATAGAGTTCAGACGCGGCGGGAACGGTAAAAGCCGTCACAAGAATACATATTACGGTCACTTTTAAATATCTTGTCATTAAATATCTGGGCATTGACCTGATTCCTTACTTGTGTAAAATTAGAGTGTTTTTTATCATAAAGGATGAAAAAAGGAAAGCAATATGGGTTTCAACAAAAACCGTTTGGATCTGGATGATGAAATGAATCGAATAATGCGGGTTTTAATTGTTATTTTAATGATTTTTTTTGTGTCATGCGCCCCAAAGGAAAAAGGGCCCGGGTTTTTGTGGCAGGCAAGCCCTGAAAAGCAGTTGTTTGATGAAGCCGAACAACAGTTCCAGAAGGGCGCCTATCCCGAGGCGCTTCTCCTTTATCAGGAATATCTGTCTCAATTTCCAGGGGCCGTTCTTTCGCCGGCGGCCCTTTTGAAAGTCGGCATGATCCATATTCATCTTAAGCAGTATGAAAACGCCATCCATGCGTTTGATCGTGTGCAGGCGGTATATTCGGAAACCCCGTATGCCCTGGAGGCCGGGGTCGGGAAACTGGCGGTGTCTTATAATACCGGAGATTACCGGCAGGTGACCGTGTATGCCGGAAATATTCTGGCCCAGCCGCTGGCCAGAGACCAGTTGATCCGCGTCAATCTCATCGTCGGGGATTCCTACATGGCCCTCAAATCGCCCTTGGAGGCCTATGGCGCCTATTTGAGCGCATTCCGGAGCGCACCATCCGGTGATGAAAAAAAGAACGCGATTTCCCGATTGAAAACAGCCATTTCCCTGCTGGGACCATCGGTTCTGACCAGCGAACTGGCAAAGCTTGACGGCCGGCCCCCCGGCGGTTATCTCATGTTTCAACTAGGGGTTGGTTATATGGAAAAAGGGCTTTCCGATGATGCCGTGACGACATTTTCATCGTTTCTTAAAAAATTCCCCGGTCATGAGTATGCCGGGCAGGCGGGAAAATTCATCGCGGACCTGGAATTTTCGGCTGTAGCGGATCGCCGCCTCATCGGGTGTTTGCTGCCCCTGACCGGCAAATATGAAAAGATCGGGCATCAGGCCCTTGAAGGGATTGAGTTCGCCCTGGCCCGGTTCGCCCGCGATCGGGCCATGCCTGATCTGCATCTCCAGGTCGAAGACACCGCGTCGAATCCGCTGGCAGCGCAAAAAGGGCTGGGCGCCCTTGCAGCGGCAGGTGTTTCCGCCATTATAGGCCCCATCGCCACGGCGGATAGCATCGCGCCCCAGGCCCAGGCCCTGGGCATCCCGATGATCGTGCTGACCCAGAAATCCGGGGTGACGGATGCCGGCGATTATGTTTTCAGGAATTTTCTCACCCCGCATATGCAGGTTGCCACGCTGGTGGATTACGCCGTTCATACCTTGGGGGCCCGGCGATTTGCCGTCCTTTATCCGGATGAGAACTACGGCGATATTTACATGAACCTGTTCTGGGATGCGGTAGTGGCGGCCGGCGGCCGAATGGTCGGGGTGGAGGCCTATGATCCGGGGGAAACGGATTTTGCCGATCCCATTCAAAAACTGGCGGGACTGCATTACGCGGTTCCGGAAGACCTGGTGGAAGAGCCGTCGCAGGCTTCGCAGACCTTCATCAATGGCAAAAATCCTGGAACACCGGACAGGGCGCCGGACGGGCCGGATATTTCCTCGGCAGAGGATGGCCGGCATGAGGAATTGATGGCGGCGGACCGGAAAGCCGACGCGGCGGCCCCTGGCCCGAGCGTTGATTTTGATGTCTTGTTTATTCCGGACGCTCCGGAGAAAGCCGGGTTGATCATTCCCCAGTTGGCGTATTATGACGTAAAGGGTGTGCGTCTGATGGGGACCAATTTATGGCATTCGGACAAGCTGATCGACATGGCGGGAAACCATCTCCAGGGGGCCGTCCTGGCCGAAGGGTTTTTTGAGCGCAGCCGGAAGGACCCTGTGCGCCGGTTTGTCACGGAGTTTGAATCCATCTATGGGGAGCCGCCGGGATTTATTCAGGCGGTTGCGTATGACACGGCATGGATATTGTTTGACCTGGCGAGTCGTCCGGACATCCGGAACCGGGCTCAGGTCAAAGAGGCGCTGCTCTCTATGCCGCCGTTTTCAGGCGTCACCGGAACAACGGGTTTTGATCCTTCGGGCGAGGCGGTCAAGGATATTTATCTATTGCAGGTGAAGGGCCGCCAATTTGAGGAAGTTCAAACGATTCCCCTTGGGGGCACTATGCAAAGATGACCCGTGGGCTGGGACCTCCGGGGGAAACAGGGAAAAAGGGAATCCTGCAGGGCTGATCCGTTCAGGCTAATCCGATTGCTGATTGGTTAAATCCCCCTGGCCCGTGGCTTCCAGCACCGTCTGCCAGATTTTTCCGTGAGGGTTGATGCGTTTTCGCTTGCCCACGGTTGCCGGAATGGGGACATTCACAAAAAAGTTGTTCCAGTGCCCGATGAGCATATTGGTTTTTCCGGCCATGCCCGCATGAACGGCGTCCCGTCCCAGGAATCCGCAGAAGACATGGTCATTGGCGTTGGCCGGGAGGCTTCGGATCATATAAGAGGGGTCAATATACTTGATGGAAACCTCCATGCCCTTGCCGTTAAAATAGGACTGGATGTTGTCTTTCAGGAACAGGCCGATATCAAAGAGCTTTAAATTGCCGGAAGCATCGTATTCCGCATCGGCGTCTTTAAAGAATTTCTGGCCTGCACCTTCGGCCACCACAATGACTGCATGATTTCTTTCTTTCAGCCGTTTTTCCAGCTTGGTCAACAGGCCGTTTTTCCCTTCCAGTTCAAAATCGATTTCCGGTATCAGGACAAAATTGACATCCTGCTGGGCCAGGGTGGCTGTGGCGGCGATAAACCCCGAGTGGCGGCCCATGAGTTTGATCATGCCGATGCCGTTGGGATATCCTTCGGCTTCCATATGTGCGCCCTTAATTGCTGTGGTGGCGATATCCACCGCCGAATCAAATCCGAAGGATCTCGCCAGCCGGTAAATGTCGTTGTCAATGGTTTTGGGGACGCCGATCACGCTGATTTTTGTTTTTCGTTTTTTGATTTCTTCCACGATGCTGGACGCGGCTTTGAGCGTGCCGTCCCCGCCGATCATAAACAGGATGCCGATATTCATCCGCTCCAGGCAGTCCACAATGGCGTCGATGTTCTGGGGGCCCCTGGAAGATCCGAGAATGGAGCCGCCCATTTCATGGATATTCACTACTTTGTCTGGGGTCAATTCCATCACCGTATGCCCGAATTCCGGAATAAAACCCTGAAGGCCGTAACGGATGCCGTAAATATTCAGGACCCGGTAGCGGTAGTGCAGTTCCAGAACAATGGCGCGGATCACGTTGTTGATGCCCGAACAAAGACCGCCGCAGGTGACCACCGCGCATTTCAGTTTGCTGGGATCAAAATAGATTTTTTTTCTGGGACCGGCCAGTTCAAATGTCGGTGGTGTTTTTTTGGCGCGGATCTGTTTGGTGACATTGCGCGCGGTGACATCAATCAGGATTCGGTCGTCATCGGATTTAAAGATTTCCTCGCTGGTGCCGCTGATTTCATCCAGAATCATGGATGGTATTTTGGCTGGCCCTAATGTTTCGATGTCAGTGTTAAAAGGATCGAATTCGTTCATATGCGTTCCTTGGTATATGGTTTATATCCCGTTGAATTTGACGGCGCCTTTTCCCAGAATGTCGTGAAGGTGAAGAACGCCGGCGATTTTTCCGTCCGTGTCAATCACCGGCAAAACGGTAATCTGATGTTTTTCCATAATGGTTAACGCATCATAGAGGGGGATGTCCCGGTCGATGGATTTCGGGTTTTTAATCATCAGTGCCTCCGCGGTTTGATCAAACACATTAATTCGCCCGACCAGCATCCGTCTCACGTCACCATCCGTGATGATTCCGGAAAGAGCGCCGCCCGCCTTTTGGACCAGCACGACCCCCAGTTTCCCTTTGTCCAGAATGTCCAGGGCGATGGCCATGTCCGTGTTTTCGGAAATCACGGGGACCCTGTCGCCGGTGAGCATGATGTCGCAGACGTTAAAAGAAGACAGCCGGTGCCCCAGATTGCCGCCGGGATGGAATTTTTTAAAATCCGTGGGACTGAATTTCCGCTGATTGATCAGTACCACTGCCAGAGCGTCGCCCATGGCAAGCAACGCCGTGGTGCTGGTGGTGGGAGCAAGGCCCAGCGGGCAGGCTTCCGCCTCGACCCCCACATCAATCACAATATCACTGTGCCGGGCCAGGGTGGAATCTTTATTGCCGGTAAAGGCGATGACCGGGCAGCCGGTTTTGCGGATGCTGGGCAGCAGGATATTGAGTTCATCGGTTTCGCCGCTGTTGGACAGGGCGATGAAAATATCTTCCGCACACACCATGCCCAGGTCTCCGTGCATGGCCTCCACCGGGTGAAGAAAGATGGCGTGGGTGCCGGTGCTGTTTAAGGTGGCGGAAATCTTTCTGCCGATAATGCCGGATTTTCCGATGCCGGCAAATATCACGCGGCCCTTGGAGTGAAAGATTAAATCCACCATTTTGACAAAATTATCGTCGATCTTTCCCGTCAGATGGAGAATGCCGTCGGCTTCGCTTTTCAAAACGGCGATGGCCTGTTCAATGATCATGGGATATTTTCCTTGCAAGCAGAGCGCAGGCGATTGTGCGCAGGTCCAAAATGGATTCGAGGATACAGGGTTTA
>PCSG01000036.1:0-638 GCA_002772195.1 Desulfobacterales bacterium CG23_combo_of_CG06-09_8_20_14_all_51_8
CTTCCCTGAATTTCTCTACCACTTTGTTCTTCATTTGCTCCATGGAAATACCTGGTGTGAGTAAATGCAATGATGTAACTCCCTTGTCGGATATTCCGCACGGGATGATTCCTTTGTAATGATCCAAGTTCGTGGAAACATTGAGAGCAAACCCGTGCATGGTGATTTGCCTGGTAATTCTCACTCCGATCGCAGCTATTTTGTCATCACCAACCCACACTCCCCTGTTCTTTCTGTCCGTAGCTCCGCTCACATCGAAATCCGCAAGCGCCAGGACAATCGCTTTCTCCAGGTTATGAACAAAATCGAGCGCCCCCTCTCCACGCGCACCCAGATCAATGATGGGGTAGCCCACAAGCTGACCAGGCCCATGATACGTCACGTCTCCGCCACGACCTGTCCTGATCACACTGATACCCAGATGTTCCAGCTCTTCTCTTGTCGCAAGCACGTTGCTTTCCTTCGCGTTCCGCCCGAGAGTATAAACCGGCTCATGCTCAACCAGTATGAGCGTATCAGGAACTTTTCCTGCCTTTCTTTCCTTAACCAGTCGTTCCTGCAGTTCTAATACAGGACCATATGCCCGCAATCCAAGATCAAGCACTCGAAGAGTTATTTTGCCCGCTGTTTGCAGTTTC
>PCSG01000036.1:812-7846 GCA_002772195.1 Desulfobacterales bacterium CG23_combo_of_CG06-09_8_20_14_all_51_8
AAAATGGGGTAGACAACAAGACTGATGATCAAACTATACCAAAGATACGCCGAGAACTTCAACCGCTCGGCAATCGCGCCGGATACGATGGTGGCGGCTGTGGCGCAGAATACGGATTGCCAGAAAAAGTCCAGATACTTGCCCACGTCATAAGAATCCCCGCCGAGCATCAGCGGCCCAATGCCGAACAAGCCGCCCACAGCGCTTCCCTTCATGATGGAATAGCCGATGACAAAAAAGGCCAGGGAGCCGATCACAAAATCCAGTAAATTTTTGGCCATGAGGTTGGCCGCGTTTTTGGCCCGGCAAAACCCGCATTCCACCATGGCGAACCCGGCCTGCATAAACATCACGAGAAACCCGCACACGAGCACCCATACATAGGTAATGGCAATGCTGGGGTCTTTGGCGAGGGTAGCCGCGCCATTAGGGTCCGGGCCGGATGGCTGTTCAACCGCCGGCGCGGATGCTGCTGTTTCTTCTGCAAAGGCCGGCATTCCCATCCACAGCAAGATGCTGGCCAGCAACAGAATTCCGATTAATCTTTTCATCATGTTTCCTCCAGTTATCAAAAATAAAGGTTATTGGGTCACATCATTGACATTGTTTTTCCCGCATCCCCCAGGCCTGTATCATGAAGGAGTGCGAGATTGCTTGTTTGATAATTAAATACTCCAATTATCGTGCCAATGAATGGATTCCATATTTATCAATCTGAAATATTTGATAAATTATATTTTTTACTAAAACGTATATACTTTTAGTTAATTACATTTTTGTAATTAAAAGTCGATGCAGGATGTTGTTTCAGGCAAACAGACCCGGGAAGTCTGGGCGGCGGGAAAAAGAGTGGAACCCGTCATTCCGGTCTCATCTAAATGACGGAAAAATGGGCTAACGGCTTTATTTCAAACGCATGCTTCGGTGATTGAATGAGGAGATGAAAGGACGTTGAAAAAAAGGATAAAAGAAAAACTGGATGCGGCTTGAAACGTTTAAATACAGGGAGAAAAGACATTAACACTTAGATGGCGACATTTTTGTCAGGCAATATAAAAGATATGACATTTTTGTAAGCGCTATGGTTTAACAGCTGGATAGTTAAATTTTTTGTTTTTTAGAAAATACATCGTTTGATTTAATACCGCTTCATGCCGCATGATAAAGGAATGACTGCCGGGCACAACCATAAAATAGGTCATTTCAGGAATTTTTCGCTTTCAATAAATTTGACTGCTTGTCCCCAAAAAGGGTCAGGTGCCAGGTGCCGGCGACGCTGATTTTGCGGAAACCTGAATGCTGACACCCGACACCTGATCATCCTCGGGGATGATACTTCTCATGAAGTTTTCTTAAATGGTCCCGGGCCACATGGGTATAAATCTGGGTGGTGGAAATATCCACATGGCCCAGCATCATTTGCACAGCTCGCAGATCCGCGCCTCCTTCGAGCAGATGACTGGCAAAGGAATGCCGAAATGAATGGGGAGTGATTTCCTTGTCAATTCCCGCGATCAGGGCGTATTTTTTAAGGAGCTTCCAGAACCCCTGACGGGTCATGGGTTTTCCGGCATGGGCCACGAACATATAGGGGCTGACAAGACTTTTCAGCAAAAGAAGCCGCGCGGTTTTCAAATATTCGCTGATTTTTTCCCTGGCATAGCTGCCGATGGGCACCATGCGTTCCTTTGACCCTTTGCCGAAGGTTCTGACAAATCCCACCTCGAGATTCACGTCCTGAAGCTTGACGCCCACCAGCTCGCTGACCCGCAAGCCCGCGGCATAGAGCAGTTCCAGCATGGCCGCATCCCGCATGCCTTTGGGCCGTGTGGTGTCCGGCGCGTTCAAAATTCTTTCGATTTCTTCGACCGACAGCACATCCGGCAGTTGCACCCCGGTTTTGGGCAGATCGATCACCCGTGCCGGATCTTTTTTCAGGAGTTTTTCCTGGATCAGAAATTTGAAAAATCCCCGGAGAGTGACCAGATGCCGGGCCCGGGACCGGGCCGTCAGTCCCTCGTTTCGAAGGAAAATCAGGTATTTTAAAATAACGGCCGTGTCGGTTTCCGCGATATCGGCAATCTTGCAGGATTTTAAAAACCCGGCGAACCGGCTTAAATCCTGGGAATAAGACTCGATGGTGGCCGCAGCCAGGCCCTTTTCAACGACCAGGTAATTCATGTATCGGTCGATGTTTGCGTCAGTCTCGGACATAAGATCAGGACCATTTGAATGTTACAATTTTATATCCATGGGCAGGTGATTGAAAACCGACACGCCGTCAGCGGTTACCCGCACCATGTTTTCCAGGCGGACCCCGCCCCAGTCCGGCAGATAAATACCGGGCTCCACGGTAAACACCATATTTTCCTGAAGAACGATGTCTTTTTCGGCCATGGGGGTGATGGAAGGGGGTTCATGCACGGCCAAGCCCACGCCATGGCCGAGACCATGGCCGAAAAAATCCTTGAACCCCTTATCCGCGATGTGATTGCGGGCGATGGCGTCGATGGCCCGGCTGCTGACCCCCGGCCGGATGGCGTCGATGGCTTTTTTTTGGGCGTCATGGACGATAGTGAAAATTTTTTTAAACTGGTCGTCGGGTTCGCCCATGACAAACGTCCGAGTCATGTCGCTGCAATACCCGTTTAATTTCGCACCCCAGTCAAAGAGCAGGGGTTCTACTGGGGTGAGGGTTTTGTCACCGGGAATGGCATGGGGCAGGGCGCTGTTTCTGCCAAAGGCGGATATCACGGAAAAAGAAAGCCCCTGGGCCCCGGCCTCCCGCATCTGCTTTTCAAGCGTCCAGGCAGCATCGGTTTCTTTCATGCCGGGTTTCAGCTGGCTGATAAACTCCTCAAAATGGATTTCCGCGACTTCAACGGCCCGGACAATGGCTGCGATTTCATTGTCATCCTTGATCAGCCGCAGATTTTCCACCAGATGCGCTGTATCCTTGATTTCGATGGAAAGGCCCTGATCTTCCAGTTCATGGCGCACTTTGACATATTGCGCATAAGACATGCGCGACCCTTCAATGCCAAGGGTCCGGGTGGCGAGCTGTTTTAAAATGCCGGGAAGTTCTTTCACCAGACCTTTCTGGTAGCACACCACATCATAGAGAGGCGCTTCAGCCCGGGCCTGAAGGTCGAACCTGGAATCCGTGGCCAGAATCAGCGCATCATTTGTGATGATCAAGGCGCCTGCGGATTCGTCAAACTGCGTGTCTTCTCCGGTATACCCGCTCAGGTAGCGCCGGTTTTCTTCGATGAGCACCAAAAACGTATCGATGGCTTCGCGAGACATCTGTTCTCGAAACCGGGCGATGCGTCCGGGAATGGCAGGGGTCATGTTCTCTCCGGGTCGGGTTATTTGTTTTGTTGTGAAAATGGAAACCGATCATGTCGGATTCGGCCCTTACGTTACAATCAAACCAGCGGATTCGTCAAATCAAAAACCCGGCAATTGAACTTGTTTTCAACAGGGTTTTGATTTATGGTGGTAAGAAAAAAATTGCCTTGCGGAAAAAATCTTTCGCTTTTTTTATGTTTTCAAATTCGAGGTTCCATGCCCCACGTCATTGCCATTGTTGCGCCGGTGAGAGATTCCGGGAAAACCACGGCAGCCATTAATCTTGCCGCGTCCCTGGCAATTCTGGATCAAAAAACCCTGTTAATCGATTGTGATCCGGCTCAGGGCGTCTGGGCCGGCGCCAGCCTGCTGGCGTCGACGGGAAATTCCGGGGGATTTTATTCGGTGATGACGGACCGGGCCGCCATGGAAGCCGCGATTTTGCCGACGTCTCTGCCCGGTCTGGATATTCTGCCGGCCGGCGCTGATTTTTCAAAGGCGGACTTTCTGTTTGAAGATACGGACGGCGATGTTTTCAGGCTCCGGGATCTGATTTCCCGAAAAACCGCTGCTTATGATTATGTCATTATCAACGGTCCTCCGGCGGAAATGCCCGGTTTGTTGGGGGCTGTGCTGATTTCATCCCAGTGGCTGATTATTCCGCTGCGCGTGGACATGACCGGTTCCATTGAACTCCTGCCATGGCTTTCGGGCATCAAAAATCTTTTTAACGAAATCTCGATCCGGCAAAAACAGCTGTCATGTCCGCTCGCATCATTGGTATTTTGCTTAACCGAACCCGGCCCAGGGAAGAAAATGCGGACGGCGCACAGGAATTTTCCATCCCAGCCCTGGAAAATCTGGCGGGATTTGTGTTCAACACCCGGATTCCCATGAGCCGGGAACTGACTGAAGGATTTTCTCTTGGTAAACCTGCGGCGGTTTATCATATTAATTCGGATGCCGCCGTCGCCTTCATGGATCTGGCCGAAGAAGTCATCCAAAAAGTTTCTTAACCTTCAATTTTCGGTCTTCAGCCTTTAGTCTTTCTTTTGTGAAAGCAGCTTGTTGAGATATGCGTATTTATTTATCAGACCCAAAATTGATTCCCGTCCGGGAGAAGGTAATCGCAGGCACACGTCTTGACGCTGATGACGGGCTTGTGCTGTTTCAGAGCCATGATATCATCGGCATCGGCCGTCTGGCGAATTTTGTGCGCGAAAAACGCCACGGGAAAAAAGCGTTTTACATTTACAACCAGCACGTCAATTATACCAACGTCTGCATCAACGGCTGCCGGTTCTGCGCATTTTCAAGAAAAGGCGGTGAGGGCGGTGCTTATACAATGACCGCCCATGAGGTGCGCGAAAAACTGATATCCCGTATTCATGAACCCATCAATGAAATCCATATGGTGGGAGGGATCCATCCGGACCTGCCGTTTACCTATTATCTGGATTTGCTGAAAACAATAAAAGAAATCCGGCCCCATGCGGTCATCAAGGCCTTTACGGCCGTTGAAATAGATCATCTGGCGAAATTATCCGGCCTGTCGCTGGAAGGCACGCTTCAGAAATTAAAGGACGCCGGGCTTGAAATGGTTCCCGGCGGCGGGGCCGAGGTGCTGAGCAGCCGTGTTCACGACAAGCTGTTTCCGAAAAAAATCGGCCACGAGCGCTGGCTGGAAATTGTTGCGGCCATCCATGGGGCCGGTTTGACGTCCAACGCCACCCTGCTTTACGGCCATATTGAAACCCTGAAAGAACGGGTCGATCATCTGGTGTCTCTGCGGAACCTTCAGGACCGGACCGGCGGATTTACAGCCTTTATTCCTCTGGCCTTTCATTCCAAAAATACGCGGCTGTCGCATCTTCCGGCGACCACGGCTCATGATGACTTGAAAAATATCGCCGTGGCCCGGCTGATGCTGGATAATTTCGACCATATCAAGGCTTATTGGGTCATGATCGGTGAAAAACTGGCCCAGGTGGCCCTGTCTTTCGGGGCCGATGATCTGGACGGCACCATCATTGAGGAAAAAATCACCCACATGGCCGGTGCCACGTCGTCCGTGGGTCTTACCCGGCCCAAAATCCGTCACATGATCACATCCGCAGGGTTTGAAGCTGTGGAACGGGATTCGTTTTATCGAGCGATAGGTTGAAGGTATAAGCATTAAGGGTGAAGGCTGAAGTAGGTCGGATTAGCGCGTAGCGCGCAATCCGGCGAATGGAGAATAAAGCTGGATAATGATAGAGATAGATGCCATCAAAGAAAAAATATTTGCAGGGGACCGCATAGATCGGGATGAGGCCCTAATACTCCTGGATCAGGCAGATTTGCTGACCCTGGGCGATCTGGCGGGCCACCGGCGGCGGGTGTTGCATCCGGAGGCGGTGGTCACCTTTGTGTCCGACCGCAATATCAATTACACCAATGTCTGCGTTTCCGGTTGCCGGTTCTGCGCGTTTTTCCGGCCCCCGGGGCATCCGGAAGGGTATGTGCTTGAAGAATCCGCACTTGATCAAAAAATCGAAGAGACTATTGCGCTGGGCGGCACCCAGATTCTGCTCCAGGGCGGCATGAACCCGGATCTGGCGTTAAGTTATTATACGGACCTGCTCCGCCATATCAAAAGCCGCTTTGATATTCATATTCACGGCTTTTCTCCCACGGAAATCGTGTTTATCGCGACTCTTTCCAACCTGACGATCCGGGAAATTCTTGAAACGCTCATGGCCGCAGGTCTGGATTCCATACCCGGCGGCGGTGCGGAAATTCTGGTGGATGAAGTTCGTACTAAAATCTCTCCAAATAAATGCACGGCCGGCCAGTGGCTGGATGTCATGCGGACGGCCCATGAACTGGGCCTTAAAACCAGCGCCACCATGATGTTCGGTCATATTGAAACCCGCGACCATATCATCGATCACCTGATGAAACTAAGAGACCTCCAAGACCAAACCGGCGGGTTTACGGCCTTTATTCCCTGGACGTTTCAGCCGGAAAATACGCGCATTAACGTGGTTCCGCAAACCGCCGTTGAATACCTCCGGGTTCTGGCGCTTTCCCGGCTGGTTCTGGACAATATCCCCAACCTTCAGGTGTCCTGGGTGACCCAGGGAGATAAAATCGCCCAGATTGGTCTGGCCTTCGGGGCCAATGATTTCGGCTCCACCATGATCGAGGAAAACGTGGTGGCAGCCGCAGGCGTCAAGTTTCGTCTGCCCCGCTCTGAAATCATCCGGCTGATCGAAGACGCCGGATACACGGCCCGGCAGCGGAATTGTTTTTACCATGTCATCAATTGACGTCCAACAAACCGGAAAAAGTCCCTTGTCCGTGACCCATCGGGCCGGATGGGTAATGGCGGCCCCGGACCGCATTTTTGAAAACGGTTATGTCACCATGCAATCCGGAACAATCATTGACGTGGGTCAGGGCAGGGGAGGGGCTCACACCGGGCAAACAGTCGACCATGGCCCCGGGGTGTTGATGCCGTCTCTGGTCAATGCCCACACCCATCTGGAATTAACGGCCCTGCAGAATAAAACCTGCATTCACAACGGATTTATTTCATGGGTCCAGTCGGTGATAAAAGCGCGGGAAGCTGTCGGAGAACTGGAGCTTCTGGCAGGAGTTCAGGCCGGTATTGAGGCGTTGTCGGATTCCGGAGCCCTTGT